>CAZJYV010000103.1:0-6730 GCA_964550295.1 uncultured Clostridium sp.
AGGGGAAAGCGCCGACGTAGCCGATTTTGATCGTGCCGTCCGCATTCTTGTTGGCGTCGAGCACTTTGCCTTCGTCGATGAGCGCCTGGAGCTTCATGCCCGCCACAACGCCGGACACATAACGGGACTCAAAGGTGTGCGGGAAGGCGTTCTTGTAGTTGGCAAGTTCGCTCAGCCCGGCCATGTCGCCCGTCATGGAGACGAACACCACTTCCGGATTCTCCTCGGCGGCCTGCTTCATGAAGCCCTGATGGCCGTAGCTGTCCGAGAAGATGTAGGTGCAGCCCTGCTCGACGAGATCCATCGCGGTGTCGTAGCAGACTTCGGTTTCGGCGATGTTGTACTTCCAGATGATCTGGTCATCCGCAATGCCGACTGCGGCGGCTGCGGCCTTAATGCCCTTGATGTGGGCTTCATCATAACCGGTGTTCTCGTCGTGAACGAGAATGACGCCGATCTTAAGGGCCTTCTCGCCGCCCTGCTGGGTTCCGCAGGCTGTGAGGCCGAGAACCATAACAAGCGCGATGACGATAGCAAGCAGTTTCTTCATTGGTTGGTATCCTCCTGTTTTTTCTTTTGGGAAATTATACATCGACGGTCGGTGCGACCGCGATTATCCGTTCAATGCGCCGCTGCGCTCAAGCGCTTCGAGGTCCGGTTCGCAGGCGTAGGGTTTTCCCGCCGCACGGAGCGCGTTCTTCACATCTTTCAGGCCGCTGCCCGTGTTGATGACGGTGACGGTTTCGTCGTGTTTGATGATGCCATCGGCAACCGCCCTGCGCACGCCCGCCGTTGCGGTCACGCCCGCCGGTTCGCCGAAAACGCCCTCCGTACGGCCGAGTACGCGCATCGCGTCGAGAATGTCCTCATCCGAAACGGCAATCCAGCGCCCGTGCGACGCGCTGATTGCGCGCAGCGCTTTTTTAGGGTTGCGCGGCACGCCGACCGCGATGGAGTCCGCGATGGTGTTTTCCGCCGTGGCTTCCAGCTCCGCGTTCCTTTCGGCGGCTATGACGAAGGGACTGCATCCAGAGGACTGCACGCCGAGGATTTTGGGGATACGCTCGATCATGCCGAGTTCGTACAAATCACGGAAGCCATTGTATACGCCGCCGACGGTGCATCCATCCCCCACGGAAACGGCCACCCAATCGGTCGGTTCCCATGAGAGCTGCTCCGCAATTTCGAGGGCAACGGTCTTTTTACCCTCTGTCATGATCGGGTTGATGCCGGCGTTGCGGTTATACCAGCCGTATTTTTCAATCGCCGCGCGGGAAAGCTCAAAGGTAGCCCTGTAATCGCCCTTGACGGAAATGACCTTTGCGCCGAAGATGAGCAGCTGCGCGAGCTTGCCTTCCGGGGCCCGCTCCGGCACGAAAATCACGCTTTTAAGCCCCATGCGCGCTGCGTTGCCCGCGAGAGAGGATGCTGCGTTGCCGGTTGACGAACAGGCGATGGTATCATACCCAAGCTCAATCGCCTTGGCGACAGCCACGCCCGATGCGCGGTCTTTCAGGGATGCGGTGGGGTTGAGCCCGTCGTCCTTGATGTAAAGCTTTTTGATATTCAGCTCGTTCCCCATCCGGTTGGAGGGGTAAAGCGGCGTCCAACCCACGCGCAGGAAAGACGAAAAATCCCTCGGCTTAAGGGGCAGCAACGGCGCATAACGCCACATGCTATTATCATGATTCGAGGCGAGGGAGGCTTTATTGAAATGCTTTTTGATAGAGTCATAGTGAAAGATAATATCCAGAATCCCTTTTTCCCCGCAGTGCGGGCAAGTCATGGATTCGTCATATGGAAACTGCGTGCCGCAAAGCGTGCATTGATAACCTATGAGATGGTCCATCGTATCCCCTTCCGAAAACAAAAAACTGTAAGCGACCAGTTGATGATACAGGATGAAGGGCCGTTTGTATAGCGGGATTTTCCTCCCAGCCAAGCACATTCCTTGTTGATTATACTACACTATGCTAGAATAGACAAGTAGAAACTGTTCTGATGTTCAGGTGCTAAACTAAATTTGAGTGGAGGCATGGCATGTCAAAAGTTGTCGCTCGATTCCTCAAATATGTTTCATACGACACCCAATCCGCGGACGGCGCGGATACCATCCCAAGCACGGATAAGCAGTTTGCGCTCGCAAACGCTCTCGCGGAGGAAATGCGCGCGCTCGGCCTTGCGGATGTGCGCGTGGACAAGCACTGTTATGTTTACGGCTTCCTGCCCGAAACCGCGCCCGGACTTCCCGCGCTGGGCTTCATCGCGCACATGGACACGATCCCCGAGGTTTCCGGCAGGGATGTGCTGGCGCGCATCGTCGAAGGCTATGCCGGCGGGGACATTTACCTAAACCGTGCGCTTTCCATCGACGAAAACACCTTTCCCGCAATCAGGCAACTCGTCGGCCAGGATCTGATCGTCACAGACGGCACGACGATCCTGGGTGCTGACGACAAGGCGGGCATTGCGGAAATCCTCACCATGTGCGAGGAACTGATCGCGCATCCGGAGATCCGCCGCGGCAAAATCTGCATCGGCTTCACCCCGGATGAGGAAGTCGGCGCGGGCGCGGACGCGTTCGACGTCACAGGCTTCGGCGCGGATTTCGCCTACACCGTGGACGGGGGTCCGCTGGGCGAGATCGAATACGAAAACTTCAACGCGTGTTCCGCGAAGGTGTGCGTGAACGGCGCGGCGATCCATCCCGGTGCCGCAAAGGGCAAGATGAAAAACGCAATCCATATCGCCCATGAGTTCGACGCGATGCTGCCGCCCTTTGAGCGGCCCGAGCATACCGAAGGATACGAGGGCTTTTTTCATCTGCTTTCCATCGAGGGTAAAACGGAAAGCGCGCAGATGAGCTATATCGTGCGCGACCACGACGCTGACAGCTTTGAGGCACGCAAGACGCTCATGCGCAAGGCGGCCGCATACATCAACCTGCGTTACGGGGACGGCACGCTGACGCTGCACCTCAAGGACAGCTATTATAACATGAGGGAAAAGATTCTGCCGCACTTCCACCTGATTGAAACCGCCAAAGCCGCAATGGAGGCACTGGACGTCAAACCCCTCATCGTGCCTGTGCGCGGCGGAACGGACGGGGCGCGGCTTTCATACATGGGACTTCCCTGCCCGAATCTGTGCACCGGCGGCTACTTTGCGCACGGCCAGCGCGAGATGATCCCCGTGCAGTCGCTGGAGAAAATCAGCGAAATTCTGCTGGAGATCGTGAAGCGCACGTACGAAAACAGATAAGCGCATCGCGCGGGCGGGGCGGGCTGCATGCCTTCTCCGCCTTTTTTATCAAAACGCACATAATCCGCGGCAGATCCATCAGACTAGAAGGAGCGGCGTGTGCAGACCAACAAAATATTTTAGGTTCGTGCAAAAACTTTTGCTTTTCCTCTTTACAAAGAGCGTGCCGCGGGTTACACTATAGGTGGCGCAAAGGCGCGCCGGATCAGTAAAAAATACCGTTAACGGGGGCGAAAACATGATCGATCTCACCATGCATGAAGACAAGCTGCAGCGCGCGGTGGAACGCGCGAAAGAGCGCAACATCCTCATCCCGACCTTCGCGCAGATGCGCAATCCTTCCCTCGTGCCTGAAAAGATCAAAAAGGCGCTCAGGAACGTTGGGCTTTGGGATGTCAACCCGCTCAACCTTTTCCGCATCACCTGGCGCAACGAGCCCACCATGTCCGGCGGCACCTACGGCGATGTCAATTACATCGAGCTGCCAAGTTCTCTCACGGGCGTAGACGCGCGCATCGTGGTGCTGTGCGGCCAATGGTTCCCTACGGGCTGCCATAAGGTCGGCGCAAGTTTCGGCTGCCTCGTTCCTCGCCTGGTCACCGGCCAGTTTGACCCCACATACCACAAGGCGGTCTGGCCCTCCACCGGCAACTACTGCCGCGGCGGCGCATACAACTCCAAGCTGCTCGGCTGCGAGTCCATCGCGATTCTTCCTGCCGAAATGAGCAAGGAGCGTTTCGATTGGCTTTCCAAAATCGCGGGCGAGGTCATCGCGACCCCCGGCTGCGAGAGCAACGTCAAAGAAATTTTCGATAAAACCTGGGAACTTCGGACAACCCGCGAGGATGTCGTAATCTTCAACCAGTTTGAAGAGATGGGCAACGTGCTCTGGCACTATCAGGTGACGGGCAAAGCAATCGCGGATGCGTATGAGTCCCTCAAAACTCCGAACAGCCGCTTTGCGGGCGCGTGCTTCACAAGCGGTTCCGCAGGCACGATGAGCGCGGGCGATTACCTCAAGGAGCAGTATCCGTACGCAAAGCTTGCCGTGGGCGAAGCGCTGCAATGCCCCACCCTGCTGAACAACGGGTTCGGCGGTCACCGCATCGAAGGCATCGGCGACAAGCATGTGCCTTGGGTCCACAACGTGAAGAACACCGACATGGTCATCGCCATCGATGACGACGATTCCCAGAATTTGCTTCGCCTGTTCAACACCGAGGATGGCCACAAGTATCTGCGCGAGGTTGCGGGCGTTCCCCAGCAGACCATCGACCAGCTTTCCCTGCTTGGCATCAGCGGCATCGCCAACGTGCTGTGCTGCATCAAGTTTGCCAAGTATTACGAGCTCACCTCGGATGACGTGGTTGCCACCGTCGCAACGGACAGCGCCGTTATGTACGAAAGCCGCGTTGCCGAACTCGACGAGCAGCAGGGCGCTTACAGCGAACTGACCGCCGCGCGCGACTTCTCCGAGCATCTGCACGGCGTTCGCACGGACGCGATGCAGGAGTTGACCTACGCGGACCGCAAGCGCGTGCATAACCTCAAGTACTACACCTGGGTGGAACAGCAGGGCAAAACCTATGAGGAGATCAACGCCCAGTGGTATGATCGGGATTACTGGACAGGTGTCCACAAGCAGGCCGCCGAGCTTGACAAGCTGATTGACAACTTCAACGCCATGACGGGCGTGTTGGATCAGATCGACAACTGACAACGAACATCGGTTTCACTCAAGACGGCTTCCGCTTTCCTGCGGAAGCCGTTCTTTTGTTTTTATCTTCGTTTTTCTTTTTATTATGGGGGATATATGCTATGATTCACCTTGGTGAAAACATGAATATACAGCCGGATCGGATGGGGGTTGGCTAAATGGATCAGCTTGTTCAATATTTAAGCGAAGGGGTGGAATCGACCCTGCGCCAGGCGCTCAGAGCATCGCTTTCGAACCCGCGCGAGAGCGCTTTTCTCTTAAAATATCTAATTACATCCGCCGCGGCGGCGAAAAAGCGCGAAGCCTCAGCGGAAGCAGGCGCGCCTGTTCCGCCGTTTTTGATCGCAAGCATCGCCTCAACATGCAACCTGTTCTGCTCCGGCTGCTACGCGCGCGCCAACAGCACAGTCGGCACGTCCGCCTGTGCCGCGCAGCTTTCGGACGGGGACTGGGCGCGCATATTCTGCGAAGCAAAGGAGCTTGGCGTCACGTTCCTTTTGCTTGCGGGCGGCGAGCCGCTGATGCGCAGAGGCGTGCTTGAAGCGGCGGCCGGCATACCGCAGATCATTTTTCCCGTTTTCACGAACGGAACGATGTTTGACGAAGCCTCTCTCAACCTGTTCGACAAAAACCGTAATCTCGTGCCGGTAATCAGCATCGAGGGCGACGCAGCGCAGACGGATGCGCGGCGCGGCGCGGGCGTATACGAAAAACTGACCGCCGCGATGGAGGCGATCAGCGAGCGGGGCATCCTGTTCGGCGTTTCTGTCACGGTGACGAAGGAAAACTTAAAAACCGTAACGGAGCGGGCATACATCGACGCGCTCCGCGCACGCGGCTGCAGGCTGGCCGTATTTGTGGAATACGTACCCGTGAATGAAACCTCCGCCTCCGCGCCGGACGACGCAGACCGCGCGGAGCTGTTGCGCCGCATCGACGACATACGCGCACAGACGGATGATTTTATCCTCATCGCCTTCCCCGGTGACGAGGACGCGCTGGGCGGCTGCCTTGCCGCGGGGCGCGGCTTTTTCCACATCAGCCCGCGCGGGGACGCTGAGCCCTGTCCGTTTTCCCCGTTCTCGGACACGAACCTGAAAGAATCCTCGCTCAAAAACGCGCTCGCCTCACCGCTGTTCCGCACGCTCAAGCTTGGCGGCTTTCTCGAAGGGGAGCACGCGGGCGGCTGCACGCTTTATGAAAAGGAAGCGCGGATCCGCGCGCTGATTCAGGCGCAACAGGAATGACAAACGCGCCCCGCGCTTTTCGCCGCGGGGCGCTTCTTTACCTGCGCGGGTGCGGAATTCCGTTATAAAAATAGAATCTCCTGCCCTTGGGCATCCAAGCGCGCCGGAACGCCGACCGGCAAAACCGCGTGCCTGCAATAATGGCCGAAATCATCCGTATAGACGACGGGAACGTTATACCTGTCGCCGAAACGCGCGAGCCGGTCGAGTAGTTCCTTTGGTACATCATCCGAATAGTGGCCGAAGATCAGTCCGCCGACGCTGCGCACGAAAGGGTTCTGCTCGATGTGCGAAAGATACGCGCCGACCGCAGCGACCGGATTGATGCTTTCGTGATCCTCTAAAAACAGCAGATACCGCTCTTTGGCGCCATACCTAAAATATGCCCCACCGAGCTGCCACGCGAAAACCGCCACATGTCCGCCGACGAGTATTCCTTCGCAAACGCCCGGATGCACGGTTTTCCACGCGCCGTTTCCGCACAAGGCGCGCGCCTCGTTCCCCT
>CAZJYV010000104.1:0-6685 GCA_964550295.1 uncultured Clostridium sp.
TACGCCATCGAGCGCATGGCGCGTGTGCCGGTCACGGTGGCGCTCGCCTCCGAATTTCGCTACGACAACCCGATGATCGGGCCGGAAACGCTTGTGATCATCATCAGCCAGAGCGGGGAAACGCTTGATACGCTTTTCGCCCTGCGGGAAGCCAAAGAGCGCGGCGCAAGGATTTTATCCATCGTGAACGTCGTGGGTTCCTCCATCGCGGTGGAAAGCACGGATGTGCTTTACACCTGGGCGGGACCCGAAATCGCCGTGGCCACAACCAAGGCGTACAGCACGCAGCTTGCGCTCATGCAGCTTTTCACCATTTACCTCGCGCGCGTGCGCGGCAGGCTCATCGACCTTGAGGCGAAAGCCGAGGTTCAGGCTCTGCTCGAAATGCCGGAAAAGCTTGCGGAATTGCTCAAGGACACCTCCTCGCTGCAATACCTCGCCTCGCTCTATTTCAACCAGCGGGATATCTTTTTTATGGGCAGAAACCTCGACTACGCGCTCGCGCTCGAAGGCTCGCTCAAATTGAAGGAAATTTCCTACATCCACTCCGAGGCGTACGCGGCGGGTGAGCTCAAGCACGGCACGATCTCCCTGATCGAGCCGGGCACGCTTTGCGTCGCCCTGTGCACAGGCGGAAAGCTGCACGAAAAAATGCTCAGCAACATCCGCGAGGTGAAAGCGCGCGGCGCGACGGTCATCGCCATTACGACAAAGCCCATCCCCATCGACCCGGAGCGCCCCGCCGCGAATCCGGATCATATCATCGAGCTGCCCGACTGCGGAGAGCTGTGCGCGCCTTCCTTATCCATCGTGCCGCTTCAGCTGTTTGCCTACTACGTTGCGCTGCTCAAGGGATGCGACATCGACAAGCCGCGCAATTTGGCAAAGAGCGTAACCGTGGAATAACCGCTTTGGCGGGTATTCCAGCTGATCGTGAATACATAATCGTGAATACGTTCTAAACGAAAGGGGGATTCCGCGGCGCGGAATCCCCCTTTTTGATCGGAAATCAATTTTTACGCCTCCGCGGGTTTGAGGGCATAGAGCCGTTTGCTCAACAGGATGCCCGCGATGCCCAGCCAGACGATGGCGACGACATAAAGGGCGAGCGTGGCAAGCACCGCGTACCATGCCCATCCATCAGGCGCGGTTTCGCCAGTGGCGAGCCCGCTTGCAGACGCAATAATCTGCATCCCAAAGAACAGCGCCACAGCACAGCACGTACCGATGACAATGTGCGGCCTGTAAAGGCGCGCCCACAGCGCCGCCCACAGGAGCAGAAGCGCTCCGATAAAGACGACGAAGAACAGTTCGGCAGGCATGAGGTAGTCGAGTTGAAACCGCCCAACGGAGAGGCTGTGGATGACGGCGGTTGCGACGGTGGACAGCAACGGAAGAAAAACAAGCACGGTTCCGGATACAGCCAGCACTTTTTTTAGGATGTTTCCTTTTTTCATCATGCGCGCTCCTTTCGCATCAGGTCGCGGTTGGGTGGAGAAACAGCCGATCTTTGCTTTATTTTATCATGTCGGGTCGGGCAAGTATACGAAACGCAGAAACTTTTTAAGAAAAGAAGGCTTGCGCACAATGCGCAAGCCTTTTCCATCGGCAGGTACACTCAGTTGTTTTCACCGTTCAGGTGATTGAGCAGCTTGTACAAAAGCGCGTACAGCGCGCCCGCCTCCTCGGGGGATAACGGCAAACAGGTTTGCATGTACGGGGGAATCGCGCCCGCTTGTTCCCGGAGCGCTTCTCCTGCCGCGGTGATGGTGATGATGACCGCGCGCTCGTCCGCCGCATCCCGTTCGCGCCGCACATAGCCTTTGCCCTCCAGCCGTTTGAGCAGCGGCGTCAGCGTGCCGGAGTCAAGGTACAGGTATCGGCCGAGTTCCTTCACGCCAACGCTTCTATGCTCCCAGAGCACCATCATGGCGATGTACTGCGTGTAGGTCAGGTCAAGCTGTTCGAGCATGGGTTTGTAGAGGTTCACAACCTCCTTGGCCGCCGCGTACAGGGGAAAGCAAAGCTGGTTTTCAAGCTTGAGCGCGTCGCCGTCCATTGGGCACCACCCGTTCCGCGTCAAGGACGCGGGTTCCTTTCAAAGCAGCTTTTCAATCTCAGGCACAAGGTCCTTGGGCTCCACGGTCGGCTCGAAGCGCTCGACCACATTGCCCGTGCGGTCGATCAAAAACTTTGTAAAATTCCATTTGATCTGCGGGTCGCTGTAACCTTCCTTATATTTTGCCTTGAGCATCGTTTCCATCGCCTTGGCCTTCAAGCCGCGGTTGAAGCCTTCAAACCCCTTTTGCGCGGTCAGATACCGGTAGAGAGGAGTCGCCCCTTCATCCCGCACGTCAACCTTTTGCGAAAGCGGGAACGTCACGCCGTAGCGCAGCTGGCAGAACGAGGCGATTTCCTCATTCGTGCCCGGCTCCTGATCCATAAACTGGTTGGACGGGAAGCCGATCACCGCAAAGCCCTTTTCCCGATACGTCTGGTAGAGCTCCTCTAACCCTTCGTACTGCGGCGTAAACCCGCACTTGCTCGCCGTGTTGACGATGAGCAGCACCTTGCCCGCATAGTCGGACAACTTCACAGGCTTGTTCTCGATGGACGTATATTCGTAATCATAGACGGACATAAACTAAACTTACCTCCATATATATTTTACACAATTTAATTGTGCAAAATTATTATAGCGCCGTTTCTTCCCTTTGTCAAGCAGGCGAAAGAAAAGTATAAAAAAGAAAGCAATCATATAGAAAGAAACGGCATCCGAGTTTAAGCGGATGCCGTTTGTGTGTGCCTCAATCCGATCGATTGATGACGCGGCTGCCGTTTAGCCTGCGTACGGTTCGTTGGAGAACAGCTCGAACTCATCGACGCCGTCGATGCTCCAACCCCATCCGTTGCTGTTGAAGGCAACGTTGATAACGCCGGTTATGCCGTCCTGCGTGATGAAATGCAGGTAGGTTGCAGCATCCGTATCGATGGGGATGAGCTTCGTTCCCACGGGCAGGGCAGATGTTTCGCCCGAACCATCGATCGTGACGGGGAACTCGGCGGAAGTGATGGCTGCCCACTGCCAATTTTCCGCGTCGTAGTTCACATAATCATAACTCCATATGCTGCCGGGCACGCGTTCGAGCGCAAAGCCCGTTTCCGCTATCCGGTACTGCGTGGTGCACCACCAGGAGCCGAGGATATCGATCGTGTCCCCGATGGTGATCACGCCGTTTTCGATGCTCTCCACCGAGCCGAATGCGGCGGGCAGCAGGTATTCGTACGCGTAATCGGGCGTATAGCAGGCATCCGCCGGAACGATCGCACCCGCGTCATAGCGCAGCACCCACGTTTCATAGTCGCAGGAGCACATGTCCCCGCTGATGAACAGCTCGATAAGGCCGTCGTCGTCGATATCATAGGCGATGGCGGTGTCCGGATCGCAGACGAGCTCCGTCGTGACGAAAACGTCGCTGCCGTCGTCGGACACGATGCGAACATTCGTCGTGAGGATGTACCCCTGATCGTCAAGCGCGGGCTCAAAGGAAACATGTTCGAGCGCGCCGTCCCCGTTGAGGTCCATGTCAAGCGTTTTCGCCTGTGTAAAGTTCACGGGCGCGGCAACTGCGGCTGCCTGCTCGCTCACCTCGCCGAATGTCTTTGCCAGAACGCCCAGCACGCAGGCCTTGAGCGCGGCGTCGTCGGGCGCGAGCGCGCACCACAGGGTGTAATTGACCCCGCCCTGCGACCATGCAGCAAGCCTGCCGCCGGCAGCGGCGTTTTGAACCGTTGCGTCGAAGATTGCCTCCGCCGTTTGCACGCTGATTGTAAATGCGTCCGTGAACGTGTCGTACACGCCCGAAATGTCGCTTTGTGTCGCGCTCGCACGGTAGGTGTAATCGTAGCCCTCAAACGTAAAGCTCACCTGCGCGAGACTTTCGTTGATGATGAAATAGGCAGCATCCGTCGCGCCATCGGGCGCGTCCATCGTGATGCCAAGGATAGAAAACGCAGATGCATCGTCGACGGGCAGCATGGGGTTGGGTATCTGATCGCCCGCCTCCGTTTGCTCAGGCGCAGGGGTTTCGTTTGCTTCAATGACAAGCCTGCTGATAAGGGTACACCCGGCAAGGGGCAGCGCAAGCGCAAGCGTCAGCGCCAGCGTCAGCATGACGGCAAGCAGTTTTTTCATCGTATCTGTCCTCCTTCATTGCTTAAGCGGCAGATGTGCCGCTCACATGATGATCACGTTGTTTCCGGCAAAAGGCTGCGGCCGCTCCGGCGGCCGCTTGGCTGTGTTTTTTATTTGATGACGCCTCCGTCATATACCGGCACGACGTCCGTAATATCCTGCGTAAAGCAATATTTAACATCGTTCGCAAATCCCAGCTTGATCAGACGCGCATAATGTTCCGTTACGGAAAGATCCGCGCGTCCTTCCAGCCAGTCCGCATAAAGCATGCAGCACACCATCGTAAAATCCGTCGCCTCAAGAGGCTGCTCGGAAATCCGGTTCATCGCCTCCGCGATCGCGCCCGCCGCGCACAGGTCGTCCGCCGAGATGCGGCCCTGCGTACCCGCGCAGACAATAATCACGTCGTCCCCAATCTCAAGCGCGCGTTTTGCGACCGCCGTGCGGTTGATCATCGCGCCGATGAGTACGGTTTTGGCGGAGCGTACGCTGTTGATCGCCTCCGTTCCGTTGCTCGTGCTGATGATAACCTGTTTGTCCTTCACAGCCTGCGGGTTAAACTCCGAAGGCGAATTGCCCAGCGTAAAGTCCGGCAGACGAAGTCCGCCCCGTTCGCCCGCAAGCACGCAGTCGCGCACGCCCAGCCGAATGGCAAGCGCCGCGGCCTCTCCGGGGTCGGACGCGGGGACGATCCGGTGCGCCCCGTTCATAACCGCCGTGATGATGCTGGACGACGACCTGAGTACGTCAACCACAATGACGGTACAGCCCGAAAGCTGACTTGGCGATATTCGGCTGTATAGCGGTATGGAATCGATTTTCACGCGAAGCTCCTTCCTCGACGGCGCAAGCGTGCGCCGTCCCCTCGGCGTACATTTTAGCAAATCCTTTACGAATTTGCAAATAATATTCCTGTAAAAACCAACGCGAGAACCGCGCCGAGGACAGAACAGGCGAGTGCGACCGGCACTGTAGCCCTTGTTTTTTTTACGCCGACCGAGCCGAAATAGAGCGCGACGGTGTAGAAAATCGTTTCCGTGGAGCCGAGCATCACGCTGGCGGCGACACCTTCGAAACTATCCGGTCCGCACGCGTTGAACACATCCTTGAGCAGCGACATCGCCGCGCTGCCCGAAAACGGACGCAGCACGAACAGCGGCACAAGCTCCGCAGGCATACCGATGGTTTTGAGCGTTGGCGCGATAAAACGAATAAACGCCTCCAGCGCGCCCGAAGCGCGCAGCACCCGCAGGGCGATGAGCATCGCCGCGATGCAGGGAAGCACGCGCAGCAAAATGGGCAGTCCGTCCCGCGCGCCCTGCACGAAAGCATCGTAAACGTCAACCTTGCGGATGAGCGCAAGGATGAGCAGCAGCGCGATGAGCGCGGGCATCAGCCAGCTCACTTTTTTGCCCTCTTGTACGGAAACAACCTGCACATCAGCTTCATCAGCACGGCCGCGGCGGCAAAAAGAATCACGGAGGAAACGAACGTGGGCAAAACGACGCAAAAAACATCCTGCGAGCCTGCTGCCGCGCGCAGGGCAAGCACGCTTGCAGGCACAAGCTCGATGGCGGTGGCGTTGAGCGCGAGAAACATGCACATATCGTCCGTGGCGACGTCGCTTGCGCCCGAAAGCCTGCTCATTTCCCGCATGGCTTCAAGGCCAAAGGGCGTCGCCGCGCTGCCGGCGCCGAAAAAGTTGGCCGCAAGGTTCAACGTGATGGGCGCGATGGCGCTCTGCGCGGACGGAAACAGGCGGGCAAGGGGTTTTCGCGCGGCTTTGGCAAGCCCCTTGATCATCCCCGCCGCCTTTGCAACGTTCATCATTCCCATCCACAGCATGTAGGATCCCGCGAGCGTCAGGCACAGCGTCACAGCTTCGCCCGCGCCCTCCGTCAGCGCGGCGGCAACCTCCTGCGCCCGCCCGGTGGCAATACCCCATGCGAAACCGACGATCATCATCGCCGCCCAGATATCATTCATCATAAAAAAACTTATGTAACGGACAATTGATAATTGACAATGGACAATCAAATAAACGTCCGCCGCGGGACGATGCGCCGCACCCGTTGACAATCCTTCTATTATTAAGGATAATAATGTGGATATTTAAGTGAAAGGACGTGAAGGCAATGGAGGAGCTCGCATCGGCTTCCAAAAATTTTATTGAGGAGTTCATCGAGCAGGATATTGCCCAGAAGGGTCTGACGCATATATGCACGCGCTTCCCGCCCGAGCCGAACGGCTATCTGCACATCGGCCACGCGAAGGCGCTCTACATCGATTTTTCCATGGCGGAAAAATTCGGCGGTACCTGCAACCTGCGCTATGACGACACCAACCCGGCAAAAGAGGATGTTGAATACGTCGACGCCATCGAGAACGACATCAAATGGCTCGGCTTCCGCTGGGACAAGCTCTGCTTCGGCAGCGATTATTTCGACCAGTGCTACGAGCTGGCGGTGATGCTCATCAAAAAAGGCCTCG
>CAZJYV010000105.1:0-2089 GCA_964550295.1 uncultured Clostridium sp.
GATTCCCACTGGTCGGGCGGATCGTTCGGCTATTTCCCCTCCTACTCGATCGGCAGCGCCTATGCCGCGCAAATCTACGACGCGATGGGCCATGATGTGGATATCGACGCCGCCGTGAAATCCGGCGACCTCTCCCCCGTCGTCGGCTGGCTGACGGAAAAAATTTACCGCTTCGGCTCCCTGAAAAAACCCGGCGAGCTGATCCTCAACGCCTGCGGCAAGCCGTTCGATCCCACGTACTACACGCGCTACCTCACCGAAAAGTACCGCGCGATCTACCAACTGTAAGGAGCGTTGCCGTGCCTGTTTTTATTCGGGACGCATCGCTGCGGGGAGCGACAACCGTAGACAACAGCTTCATCACCGATTACCTGCCAAAGGCGGATGGTGAGGCTGTTAAGGTTTACCTCTACGGCCTCATGCGGAGCCTGTCATCCGGTGCGGGCGACGAGGAAAGCCCCTTTGATGCGTTGACCCTCGCGCGCGCCTACGCGTATTGGCAAAGCGAGGGGCTTGTGCGCATCGTAACGGACGCGCCGCTGACCGTTGAATATCTGGGCGTGCAGGAAAAAATATCCGGCGCGCCGCGCAGATACGCCTCGCTCGTCGCCGCGCTGACCCTTGCGGCAGGAACGCGCGCGTTTTCCGGGCACGAGCTTGCGGAAATTTACGATTGGATTGAAACCTTCCGCTTCGAGGAAGAAACGGCGGTGCTGTGCGTGACGGACAGCCTCGCCCGCCACGGCGCGCGCGTGAAGCTGTGGCAGATGAACGCGGAGGCAAAGCTTTGGGCGGACAACAGCGTTTTCACCCCTGAGGATGCCCGCGCATTCATCGCCAGGCGCGATGCGAGAAAGAACGGCGCGCAAGCCATCCTCAACCGATGGAAGAAGGGACGCGCCGCCACGGAGGATGAGCTTGCCCTCTATATGAAATGGACGAACGATTGGGGTTTTGAGCAGAGCGTGATCCTCGACGCGTGTGCCGAGCTGACAGCCGCCGGCCAACCGAGCTTTAAATACCTCGATACGGTGCTTGAAACGCTGCGCATAAACGGTGCGGTAACGCCTGAGGCCGCGTCGAAGATCCGTCGGGAACGGGACGCAACCGCCGAACTTGCGCGGCTCATGCTGGAGCGCGCGGGTATCAAGCGCGCACCTGCCGCCGCGCAGAAGGATGATGTAGCCCTCTGGCGGAACGGCTGGCACATGGATCCGGAACTGCTGCTGCTTGCGGCGGATGCCTCCTTCAACCTCGCGCAGCCGTACGGGAACATCAAAAAACTCGTAAGCGCGTGGCACGATGCGAACATCTCCACCCTTGCCGCCGCAAAGGCTGACCTTGAAAAGAAGGAGCAGAACGTCGAGCGGCGCGACGCGGCGAAACGCTCCCGCGCGATGGGACACAGCCAAAGGAAGTATTCGGACGAGGACTTGAAGAAAATCGGCATCGACCTTTTGGACGAATAGCCCGATTGACCGCCGGATAAGCAAACGGCCTTCGATATACGAAGGTCGTTTGTTGTTCTGCAACGCTCAAATTATCCGATGAACATCTGCGTCCAATAGCTGCCGTCCTTGACATAACCGACGCCGATTTGCGTAAACGAGGCTTTGAGGATGTTGGCGCGGTGGCCGGGTGAGTTCATCCACGCATCCACGACAGCCTGCGGCGACGCATAACCCATGGCGATGTTCTCGCCCGCGGTTTGATAGGAGATGCCAAAGGCCGTCATCATCTCGAACGGAGAGCCGTATGTGGGGCTTTCGTGTGCGAAATAATCGTTGTCGTGCATATCCTGCGATTTCGCGCGCGCCACATCAGAGAGATTCGCGTTGAGCTTGAGCGAGCCAAGCCCGTTCTCCGCGCGGATTACGTTGACGAGCTCCGCAACCTGCTCCTCATACGAAAGGTTCGAAGCTGATGTAGCCCTGGGGGTTGCCGTCGGAGTCGCGGTTGCTTTGGGCGTCGCCGTGGCGGTTGCTTTCGGTGTTGCTGTCGCGGTTGCTTTCGGCGTCGCTGTCGCGGTTGCTTTCGGCGTCGCTGCGGCAGTTGCTTTGGGCGTCGCTGTCGCGGTTGCTTTCGGCGT
>CAZJYV010000105.1:2189-6671 GCA_964550295.1 uncultured Clostridium sp.
TCGGCGTCGCTGCGGCAGTTGCTTTGGGCGTCGCTGTCGCGGTTGCTTTCGGCGTTGCTGCGGCAGTCGCTTTCGGCGTTGCTGCAACCGTCGGGGCAGCAACGGGCTGCGTGGCATCCGGGCTGCGCGTATCCTGCGGAGCCTGCGTCATTTGCAACTCCTGTGTGGCGACGGGCGTTTGTACAGTCGTTTCGCTGGGGGAAGCCTGCAAGCTTTCCGTCGCCACCGGCGTTTGTGCAGCAAGCGTGACGAGCGCATCCTCCAAAGGCGCGGTGCCGGCCTCGCATCCGGACGCGATCAAAATCAGAACCAATGCCGGAACAACCAGCAGCATAAAACCGTTCTTTTTCATGGACGACCTTCGATTCTCTCCCGCGCGACGCCAAACGGGCATCCGCCGCGGAGATGATCTGCCTTTCTCCCGCAAGAACCGTCCGCGCAATCGCACTGCGGCGCGCAAACGACCCGTAAGCGGGTTTTTCTGATGATGAAAACGGGCGATGTCCGCCTTCCCCTCTACTGTATCGGTCAAACAGTTTATTTTCAACAAATAAATGATACCAATATTGTAACCATTCTGTTACCGGGCGAATCGGCAAGCATAGAACGTGCCGCGCTCTGCCGGATATCATACGGCGATTTTGAAAAACGGAGGAAAACGCGCATATTGACAGCATGCGGACGCAAATGTTACCATTAGCTAACGAATACTCGTTAGTCATAAAGGAGGACGCGGAGTTGGATAAAAAGCAGGAAATCATAGATGCCGCGTTCGATCTTTTCTGTGAAAAAGGCGACCACCTCTCCATGTCGGAGTTAGCCGTTGCGGTTGGAATCAAAACGCCGTCGCTCTACAGCCATTTTACCGGCAAAAGTCAGATCCTCGAACGCATGATCCGCGAGGAAATCTGCCGTTATTTTGATGAATTTGGCAATCGAATGAACGGCACGAAAAACATGCTTTGTCAGGACGTTATGAAAAGCCTTTATGCGTTCGTCATGGACTATTTTGGCGAATATAAACGCCTCCGCTTCTGGAGGATGATCCCGCTCATATCCAATGAGCCACTCAGGGCCACATGCAGCCGCCTGATTGCGCAAAAGGACGGGCTCTATAACGAGCGCATGAGGCAGTGCTTTATGAAAGGCGTTGAGAACGGCGAGCTTAAACCCGAGACAACAGAAGGCGCGTTATCTTTATATTTTGCGATGATTCAAGGCGTTCTGGACGGCATGCTGCTCTACCCGAAAGGAGCAGGGAGCAGTGCGCTGGCCGAACAGGTGCTTGACGCTTACTGGAACGGCGTTCGCGCGGATCCGGTCGGACAGAAAGGATAACTGTGAATATCGGATATGCTTGCCTGGCGCTTGCCGTGCCGGGGAGCGGAATCAAAAGCTGTATATTAAAAAATGCAGACCCGAAGTGTTTGCTCTCGCTGATCGGACATAATCTGAATGCGCTCGAAACCCTGATCGACTACAACATCCGCAACGGCATCCGGCTTTTTCGCATCTCATCCGATCTGATTCCGTTCGGCTCAAGCCTGGCGGCGGATTTACCCTGGCAGGAAGTGTTTGCAGAATCGTTTCTAACCATCGGGGATAAGATTGCCCGCTCGGGCATGCGCATATCCATGCACCCGGGTCAATACACCGTTCTCAATTCGCCGGACGCTTCGGTTGTCAAACGGGCGGTGCAGGATCTTTCGTATCACGCGAAGGTGCTCGACTGCCTTGGGCTTGGGAGCGCACATAAAATGATCCTCCACCTTGGCGGCGTTTACGGGGATAAACAACAGGCTATGAGCCGCTTTATCGCGCGCTGTCGCGAGTTGGAACCCACTGTCCGCAAACGGCTGGTGCTGGAAAACGACGATAAGCTGTTTCACATCGGGGATGTGCTCGATACGGCAGCGGCCGCAGGGGTTCCCGTTGTTTTTGATCATCTGCATCACACTGTAAACCCCGCGGATCAAGGATTGAGCGATCTTGAGTGGATCAAGCTATGCGCCGCAACCTGGAAAAATGGCGACGGTTTGCAGAAGATCCATTATTCCCAGCAACAACCGGGGAAGAAGCCGGGGGCGCACGCGGAATCGCTCCGGCTCGATCCGTTCCTGACGTTCTACCGTCAGCTTTCTGGAATGGATATCGATATCATGCTGGAAGTGAAGGATAAAAACCTATCCGCCCTGAAATGCATCCATTGCGTTTCAAACATGGGGATCGGGGCGTTGGAGGCCGAATGGGCGCGCTATAAATACTGCGTGCTGGAGCGGTCGCCCGCGCACTATCAGGCAATCCGCAAGCTGCTGCGGGATAAAGGCGCGTATCCGGCGCCGGAGCTGTACCGCATGATTGAAGAATCGTTCGATTTACCGGTATTGACCGGCCACGCGGTAAACGCGGCGCAGCATGTTTGGGGCTATTTTAAAGACAAGACCACGATTGCCCAGAAGAAACGCTTTGAGGGCCTGCTGCAGAAATTCGCCTACGGCGAGGCAAGCCTGCAAGCCGTTAAAAAAGCTCTTTTGCTGCTCGCGGAGAACACGCAGGAAGATTATCTTCTCAATGGGTACTACTTATATAAATAAAAGGAGGACGTCACAATGAACGGAAGAAAAACAGGGGTTTGGCTGAAGGTTTTGATCGTTGTTTCATTCTTGGCGATGGTTGTTGTAAACGCACTGGCAAACATATTGCCCATCAACGGAATCGACACCGGCGCCGTGTCGGATTCCTACCCCAATCTGTTTGCGCCGACCGGATTGACATTCTCCATTTGGGGGCTGATTTATCTGCTGCTTGCCGCGCACACACTTTATCAGCTTGGGCTGTTTCACGGAAAAGAAACGATGATGAACGGAACAGCCCTGCGCAAAGTCGGCGCCGTTTTCGCGATTTCATCTTTGGTAAACGCGGCGTGGATTTTTTCCTGGCATTACAAAGTGATTCCGCTGAGCATGCTTCTCATGGCTTTCCTGCTGCTCTGTCTGATTGAGATCACAACCACCATCGATGCGCAAAGCCTGTCCTTGCGTGAAAAACTTCTTGTCCGCCTGCCGTTTGCCGTTTATTTCGGATGGATTACGGTTGCAACGATTGCAAACGCCACCACGCTGTTTGTGAGTTTGGGCTGGAACGGCTTCGGATTATCGGAGGCGGTGTGGGCAATCATGATCCTGGCAGTCGGCGCGCTGATCGGCGTGGCAACATTGGCGCGGTTTAAGAGTATCGCCTATGGCCTTGTGCTCATTTGGGCCTATGCCGGAATCGGGATCAAGCATCTTTCCGCTGTCGGTTTTGCCGGTCAATATCCCGGCGTGATCGTCACCGTGGGTATATGCCTGGCGCTTTTCGCCGCGACCATCGGTTATGTGCTGTTTATGAATCGAAAAAACAAACAGCATGTGCGGTAAGCGCATCGCTTGAGAAAGGAATTGCTTGTATGATCCCCAATCAATGGTACGCAATACTCCCTTCCAAGGCGGTTCAAGCCAGTTGCCTAGTCGGTGTCAAACGGCTGAACCTCGATCTCGCCCTGTTCAGAACCGACAAGGGTGAAATCGGCTGCGTCGTCGACCAGTGCGCGCACCGCGGGGCGGCGCTGAGCAAAGGCATCGTTCAGGGCGATTGCGTCCAGTGTCCCTTTCACGGGCTGACGTTCAGCCAGAAAGGTCAATGCACCTTTATTCCCGCAAACGGAAAAGCATCTGTCGCCGACTTGAGCCGTTATCACGTCACCCACTATCCGGTTCGGGAACGCAACGGCATCATCTATTTATGGTACGGCGATTTGGATCAAATCACCGACGATCTCCCTTTCTTTTATCAGGATGTGGACGATTCCTTCGTTTACAGCGAAATAGAGGATCATTGGGCTTCCCATTATTCCCGCTGCATCGAAAATCAGCTGGATGTCGTACATGTGCCTTTCGTGCATGCTACCACCATCGGCAGAGGAAACAAAACCCTTGTCAACGGTCCTAAGGTAACGTTTGAAAACGGCGTTTTAACCACCAGCGCCAACAATGAGGTTGATGTCGGACAAACGCCAAAGCCGCCTGCCGAATGCATCCTCAAAGACACCTATTTAAGTTTCCTCTTTCCCAACGTATGGATGAACCACATCAGTAAAAAAATTAAAGTCGTGATTTATTTCGCGCCCGTGGATGAAGGGAATACGGTGCTCTACATCCGTTTTTATTGCAAACTGACCGGGTTTAAACCGCTGGACGGTTTCGTCGCATTTTTCGGAAAGTATGCCAACAAAATCATCGAGCGACAGGATAAGCGCGTCGTCATCACGCAAAGGCCGAAAGCATCCTCTTATCGGTCGCAGGAAAAGCTCCTGGCCGGGGACGGGCCGATCATTCAGTACCGCAGGATCCGCGAAGAGCTGAAAACCCGATAAAAACGTGCAGACTCGGTGAGGCGAAATCTTAGCCGGCTATGCACAGACAGGAGGATGCAATTTGGAGT
>CAZJYV010000106.1:0-6657 GCA_964550295.1 uncultured Clostridium sp.
CGCCGTCCATGACCATGGAGCCGCTTTCGACCCAGCCGTTCTTGTCGAGCATGCCGATGAAGGATTTTGTAAATACGCTTTTACCCGAGCCGCTCTCGCCCACGATGGCGAGCGTTTCGCCATGATAAAGATCGATGGAGGCGCCGCGAATGGCGGTGAGCGTTTTTCCGCGCAGGTTGAATTTGACGACAACGTCTTTTGCTTCAAAAATCTTTTCTCTCATATCGGGCTCACCTCACACATGGTTCTTCGGGTCGGACGCATCGGCGAACTTGTTCCCGATAATGTAGAATGAAATGGTGATAAAGCACAGGATCAGTGTGGGGAAGATCAGCTGGTAGGGGTAGACTTGGAAGGAGCTGCGCCCCTGGTTGACGAGGTTGCCCAGCGTGCACATCTCAGCGGGAAGACCCACCCCGATGAAGCTCAGGAACAACTCGGAGCCGATCGAGTAGGGGATAGTCAGCGCGGCATCCATGATGATTAAACTCATCAGATGCGGCACGATGTTGCGGCTGATGATGCGTTTGGTTGGAGTTTTCAGGCAGATGGAGGCGATGTTGTAATCCGCCTCGCGCAGCGCAAGGATGCGGCTGCGGAACCAGCGCGCTTCTCTGATCCAGCCCGTGGCGACCAACGCGATGATGATCGTGAAAACGCCCGGCTCCATAATATAGGCGATCAGCACGAGGTAGATCGTGCTCGGCACGTTGGTGAGCATGTTGTAAATGGCGAACATCAGCGTGTCCAGTTTGCGGTAAAAACCCCAGAGCGCGCCGATGATCACGCCAAGACCCACCTCGAACACGGCAACCATCATCGCCAGCAGAAGCGAGGTTCGCGTACCGAACCAGACGCGCGCCCAGATATCGCGCCCGATGCTGTCCGTGCCGAAGAAATGCTCTGCGTTGGGTTTGAGATTCCATTCACGCGCGGAAAGGGAGGACTGATAAGGGTCCAAACTCGTCACCATCGGATAGATGATCGTATAGGCAATCAAAGCGAACACCAGCACGACAAGAACTTTTACAAGGTTGCTCTTGAGGAAGGTGCGCAGCGTGCTTCTCCAGTAGGAGTAATTCGAAAAACCGGTTTCCTCGCTTCTTTCTTCGCGGAAAGGAGCGCGGGTGAACAGCTCCTTGGGGAGATCGCGGATTGATTCAGGTTTGATTGTTTCCATATCGGATTTCCCCCTTAATCGTTGCTGTCAACCAGCTTGATGCGCGGATCGATGAAGGAGACAAAGATGTCCCCCAGGAACACACCCGCGACGGAAAGCGCGCCGTAAAGCAGCACAAGCACCTGAACGAGCGGGTTGTCCATGCCCAAAACGGACTTGATCAGCAAGCCGCCTGTTCCGGGGATGGAATACAGCCGCTCGATGACCAGCGAGCCGGATAGCAGGAGCAGGAAGTCCGACGGGATGTTGATGGCAATGGGTACGATGGCGTTGCGGAAGACATGCCGCCACATGATGTAACTCTGCGGCAGGCCCTTGACGCGCGCAAACTTGATGTAATCCCGGTTTTCCTCATCCACAATGTAGCGCCTGAGCCATACGCCGTAACCGGCGATGCTGCCTATGGACATCGACAGCGTGGGCAGTATCCACGAGACCGGCTGATCCATGTAGAACAGGATCGGCAGGTTGAACCACTTGGATAGGAAAATCTGGATGAAGAAATGGATGATGATCGACGGTATGGCGCGGATGATGACAACATAAACCGTGCCGAGTTTATCCGCAAGGCCGCCCCTGCTCTTGGCCATCGCGATGCCCAGCGGCACCCCGATGAAGGCGGAGACGAACCAACTGATCAGGTTTAACAAGATCGAATATCTGATTTTATCGCCGAGTATGCTGCCGATTTGCGTTTTGGGATAGAGTGTGATGCTCGTACCCAGATCGCCGTGGGCGAGGTTGACTACGAAGTTTTTCAACTGTACGGGCATGGGATCAAGTACGCCGATGGATGTCAGGTAGTTGTTCTTCTCCTGATCGGACATGTCCTTCCATTGCTCCTTGTCGAAGTAGCCGGAGGTGGGCATGAAGCGCAACAGGGTGAAAACAACGAGCATGACCAGCACAACGGTTACGATCGCCTGGCCGAGCTTGGAAAGCAAATATCTCGTCATTGGGCACCTTCTTATACCGGAATGATTTTGATTCGGGATGGGGGACGGTCGTCCCGTCCCCCACGCCTGCTGCTATTTGATGATATTCGTTTAATTTGCGCCTAGAGCCGCGCGCTCGGACTCGTTCTGCGTTTTGAGCGCCTGATACTGCTCGGTCGTGATAGGGGTGGTCTGGATGAGGGCGCCCTTGAGCTTATACTGGCTGCGGCCGAAGATGCCGCCGGGTGCGGTGAAGGGCACGATGTAGGTCATCCAGTAGGTGCCGCCGCCGGTCATGTAAGGCTTGATGTAAGCATGGTCAAGCAGCCAGCACTCGGCTTCCGCAAACGCGGTGTAGCGGGCTTTGGTCTCGAAGATCAAGTCAGCCTCGGCGATCATCGCGTCATACTCGGGGATGCTGTAATAGCTGTACGTGATGTCGTAATCGGTCACGCAGCGGTCGAGGTTGGTGGAGGGATCGTTGACGCGGAAGCTGTAACTGTCATCCACGAGGTCCCAGTTGCCAAGATCGTACACCTCTGCGGTGAAGTCGTTGGCCGGGAAGCCGAGGATGATGTTGACGTTTTCTTTGCCAAGGTAGGTTTCCAGCATGTTCTTCACAAGCTCGGCCTTCTTCATTTCGCTCTCGCTCGTGCCGGAGGAATAGAGGATGTCGATGGGCAGCTTGCCGTCTACGTCAAACTGGGTGATGGGCAGCATGTCGACTGAGCCGGGGGTTACGCCCTTGAGGGTTACGCCGTCCGCCTCGCACAGCTCGGCAAGCGCCTGCTGCATGTAGGTGGCGGCCTGTTCGGCGCTGAACGGATCGGTGGTCTTATAATCCTTCAGGCGGCCGTAATCGGTGTAATCCACGCCGTCTTCATCGAACATGCAGCCCTCGGGCAGCAGCGTGTAGCGGGTGAAGAACTCCGGATTGTTGGGCTCGTAGATCGCGCTCAGGGTGACCGCATCGATGGCGGTGAAAATCGCCTTGCGGAAGTTTTCGTTCAGCACGGCGGCCGCGAGTTCGGGGTTACGGGTTGCGAAGTTGAAGGAGAACCAGTAGCCGACGGGGGTCTTGTCGGAAAGATACACATAGTTCGCCCATTCGGTCCCATCAAGGGTCTGGACGTCCTGCGAACTCAGATCGACCTTGGACAGGTCGCCGCGCTTGAACATCTCGATGGAGGCGGAGCTGTCTGCCACATACTCAAAGCTGAGCGTGGTGATGTTCACGTTGTCAACATCCCAATAATAGGGGTTCTTGGTCATGAGGATCTGCTTGTCGCGATCCCAGGTGGAAATGTAGAATGCGCCGTTGTAGAGCATCTTGTCCTTATCGGTGCCGTATTCACTGCCGACAACATCAAGGAAGCTCTGCTCGACGGGCAGCAGCAGATCCTGCTGGGCAAAGGAGGCGAAGAACGGGCAGGGATGATCCATCGTGTATTGGACGGTATACGGATCAACCGCCTTGACGCCCACGGTCGTATCGAAGCTGGCAAGCGCTTCTTCGCGCGTCATGGTGGTGTTGGTGCCGTCGTCGATATCGGAGAGCAGGTAATAATAATCGTAGAGACCGGCGATGATGCCGCGGATGGTACCAAAACCGTTGGCCGCGTTGACGGGATCCGCCACATAGCGCATGCCGGATACGAAGTCGTCCGCATCAACCAGGAACTCGGTCGCCTGGCCGTTGCTGTCCACCCAGGGGATATCCTGGCGCAGATGGAACGTCCAAACCGTGTAATCCTCATTGTGTTCCCAACTTTCGGCCATGCAGGGGGCAAGCTGGCCGTACGTGTCGGTTTCCAGGAGGGAATCAAGGAAGTTGGCGGAATACCAATAATCGGAAGCGGTCTCGATGGTGTAGGGGTTCAGCGTCGTGATGCTGGTCGAGAACGTTGTTTTATAGGTATCCTGGTAGGTAACCTCTTCCGTGGGGGCAGGCGTTTCGGCCGTGCCGGCGTTGGTTTCGGTTGCTCCGCCGCTGGTTTCCTCGGTGGCAGTACCACCGGTACAGCCGGCCAGCATAGCGAACGCCATGGTGATGGCCAGTAACAGCGCGATGATCTTCTTCATGTCGTTTTGCTCCTCTTGCTTTTTTTGAAGTGATGGAACACGTCCAAGTTTGTTACAATGATACTACACTGTTCCCGCAAAGTAAAGTGAAAACTTACTTGTTTGATTGATTTTTGTTAAGCATATGCGGGTCTTGCCGCCTAAATGTCCGAAATGGTGAAGAATTTCTCCGCAGATACCTTGATTTTTATGCAGATGTGCTTTAGAATATAAAGTAATCGCTTTATTCCGATAAGTAAAGCAATCGCTTTACTCGATGGAGGGGATATGTCCGAATTGCAGAATATACGAACGAAGCTGAATGATCTGACGACGAAGCAGCGCTCCATCGCGGACTATATACTCAGCGCGCCTGAAGAAGTATCCTATCTGTCATTAAAAGAACTCAGCCGCCGCGCGAACGCTTCGGAAGTATCCGTGCTTCGGCTGTGCAAGGCGCTGGGCTATCAAAACTTTGTCGCACTCAAGGAAGCGCTCAGGGATCATATGCTTGATGCGCTGCAGTCGTTTGCGCCGCCGGCATTCTTGAAAATACCGGGCGAGCGCGCCGTCGGCAGCTCGGAGGAAAAACTGCAGTCCATCTGCGCGGACGATATGAGAAACCTCAGCGAAATGATCTCCGCTTTGAACGCCGATAGGCTGTGCGCCTGTGCGAAAGGCCTCCTTGAAGCGGATGAGGTGCTGGTTTTTGCGCATGACGGCACAAAAATCTTTGCGGATTATCTGTGCTACCGCCTCAATTTTCTGCGCATCAAAGCAAGCAGCGTGAAGCTTGGCGACAGTGACACGGTGCATACGGTCCTTGCTCGGCTTCGTAAAACGGATTATGTAATTCTGCTTTCCTTTCCGCCCTACCACTTGCCCATTTATAACGTCGCCAGCTTTTGCCGGCACCGCGGCACGCAGATCCTCGCCATTACGGACAGCCGGGATTCGCCCGCCGCTGCCGATGACATCAACGTTTTTATCTGCAGAACGAACGCGCGGTATTTTTACAACTCGCAGGTTGCGACGGCATCGTTTATCAACATCCTGACCTCGTGCATCGCGGTTGAAATGGGCAGCCGCTTCGATGACATCCTCGCGCAGGAACAGGATGTAAGCGATTTTATGAGCAGCGGGACAAACGGGGACGCGGGCAAATAGGAAAAGAACGGCTCAACGTCTCGAACGGGCCGCAATGCGCATGGATTCCGTATTAAAATAACCATCTTCGCTCAGGCGATTTTAGCAACGCCGAACGGAACTTTCAGGAGGAAGCATGATCAAGCTTTGGAAAAACTGCGACGTATACGCGCCTGCACATCTTGGCAGGCGCGACATTCTGATCATCGGCAATAAAATCGGCCGCGTCGAGCCGGACCTCTCAAGCTGGGAATCCATGCCCGGCGTTGAGACGCTTGACCTTCATGCGGGCGTGGTCTGTCCGGGCATCGTGGATATCCATGTCCATGTGACGGGCGGGGGCGGGGAACAGGGACCTGTTTCCCGCGTGCCGGAGCTGAACCTGGGCGATCTGATCCTCAATGGCGTGACGAGCGTGCTGGGTCTGCTGGGGACGGACAGCGTATCGCGCAGCTTGGAGAACCTGCTTTATAAATGCCGCGCGCTGGAGGAGGAGGGCGTCACGACCCGGATGCTCACCGGCGCCTATCGTTATCCCTCACCGACGATGACAGGCGAGGTCATGCGCGACCTCGCGCTTATCGATAAGGTCGTAGGCGTAAAAATCGCCCTTTCCGACCACAGAAGCTCCGGCATTTCCGGGGAGGAGCTTGCGCGCCTTGCGACGGAAACGCGCCTGGGCGGGATGTTGTCCGGCAAGCCGGGCATCGTAATCATGCACATGGGCATGTCGGTCAGAAGGCTTTCGCCGCTGTTCGAGGCGATTGAACGCGCCGATGTGCCGCCGCAGAATTTCATCCCAACCCATTGCTGCCGCACGCCTGAACTGATTGCGGAAGCGGTGCGTTTTAACAAGATGGGCGGAACCATCGATTTCACTGCTGATATGCTGCAAAGCATCGCCGGTACCGCCGCAGCACTGTGCTCCGCGCTCGATCAGGGCGCCGATCCCGCCCGTGTGACCATGTCCAGCGACGGCGGCGGCAGCCAGCCTGCCTTTGACGCTGCGGGCAACTGCATCGGGCTCACATACTCAACGCCCGCCACCTTGCTCTATGAACTTCGCCGTATGATCGCGCGCTGCGGGCTGGATCTTGCGACGGCGCTTCGCTTCTTCACGGAAAATCCCGCGCGAGTGATCGGCCTTGCGGGCGTCAAGGGTGTCGTCGCCCCTGGCGCGGATGCGGACCTTCTTGCGCTCGACGGGCTCGTCGTCGTCAGCCGGGGCACCGGTGGCGGTCCAGGGTTTGATCGGGTTGTCCCACTCCTCCTCGATCCACTTGGTGTAGACGTCGAAGCCGTTGTCGTCGCCGACGAACGCCGGGTTGGTGACGA
>CAZJYV010000107.1:0-6655 GCA_964550295.1 uncultured Clostridium sp.
CGGATATTGTGGAGCTTGCCAAAAAATACAATGCGCGCGTCATGGTGGACGACGCACACGGCTTCGGCGTGCTGGGCGAGTGCGGCCGCGGTACGGCGAGTTCTTTCGGATTGACGGACGAGGTGGACGTCATCATGGGCACGTTCAGCAAATCCCTCGCGAGCCTCGGCGGCTTCATGATCTCCAGCCCGGAGGTTGCGGAATTCGTGCGGCACAGCAGCCGTCCGTTCATTTTCAGCGCGTCGATTCCGCCGGCCAACTGCGCGACCGCAATCGCGGCGCTGCACGTCATCGAGCGGGAGCCGCAGCGGGTCAAGCGCCTGGGCGATCTCGCGGAATACTACCGCGCAGGTCTCGCAAGCCGCGGCATCGCTACGATGAAGGCCGAGAACGCGCGCGTGCCGATCATCCCCATCTATACCTACGAGCCGATGCGCACCCTTAAAATCAATAAAACCCTCTATGAATCCGGCGTGTACGTCAACCCCGTGCTGCCCCCCGCAGCAACGCCGGGCGAGTGCCTGCTGCGCACCAGCCTCATGGCAACCCACACGGAGGCGATTCTCGACGAGGCTATGGATATCATCAAAACGGTGATCGAGCATGCCGAATAATCCAAACCCGCAGCGCGTTGCCGCCGTAACGGGCGGATCGAGCGGCATCGGCCTGGCGGCTGCGCAGCGTTTCGCAGAGAAGGGCTATACCGTTTACTGCCTGTCCCGCACCGCCCCCGCGGATGGCAGGCTGCGGTTCATTGCAACGGATGTGACGGACGAAGCGTCCGTCGAAGCAGCGTTCGCGCAGATCGGGGAGGAACAGGGCAGGCTCGATGTGCTGGTGAGCAATGCGGGCATGGGCGTTTCCGGCCCGATCGAATGCACGAGCCTTGAAGATGCGAAGCGCCAGTTCGACGTGAACGTATTCGGTCTGCACGCCTGCGCGCGCCATGCCGTTCCCCTGATGCGCAAAACGGGCGGCGGCGCAATCGTGGCGACAAGCTCCGTTGCAGCGGTGTTCAGCATCCCTTTCCAAGGCTTTTATTCCGCATCCAAATTTGCGATTAACGCGCTGGTACTCGCCATGCGCAGCGAACTTGCCCGCTTCAACATCCGGGTTTGCGCCGTCATGCCGGGCGATGTGAAAACCGGCTTTACCGACGCGCGCGTGAAGGATCACGGCGGAGTCCTGTACGGCGCGTGCGTGGATGCGTCCGTCGCCGTGATGGAGCGGGACGAGCGCGGCGGCATGCCGCCCGAAGCAATCGCAAAGGCGATCGTCAAACTTGCCGAACGGAAAAACCCCAAACCCTTATCCGCCGTTGGACTTCAATACAAAGTTTTCTGCTTCCTCGGAAAGGTTCTGCCCATCCGGCTGCAAAGTTTCCTCGTGGGCAGGATGTATATCAAGGAGGGAAAATAGGCTGATCAGGCGCAACATTCATCATACCCGCGCCTCATTATAATAAACGGAGGACTCATACCCATGGAACGACCCAAAAGACGCCCGGGGGACCGAAAGGACGGCAGGCTCCTGCGGGAGCTGGACCCCATGCACTTCATCGTGCCGCAGATCTATCCCAACCGCTGCGACAACGAAGCCTATATCTCGGAGCGGATCGATCTGACCAACCTCAACGCCTACCTCGCCAAAAAGAACGAGAGTGAAACCGAATTTCCCTTCACGCTTTTCCACATGATCGTGGCGGCGATGCTCAAGACCGTGACGCTCCGCCCCAAGATGAACCGTTTTATCGCCAACAAGAACGTCTACCAGCGCAACTATATCTCCGCCTCGTTCGTGGTAAAAAAACAGTTCCACGACGACGGGGCGGAGGCGCTCGCCTTCGTTTACACCGACAAGGGCGACACCGTCGACACCATCCGCGAAAAAATCCACAAGCAGGTTGCCGAATGCCGGAGCGACAAGCTCGACACGTCCTCCAACAGCATGGACATCCTCAACAAAATGCCGCGTTTCCTTTCAAAATTCATCGTCTACCTCATCACCAAACTCGATAAGCACGGCTGGTGTCCGCAGTTCCTCATCGGCTCGGACCCGTATTATTCGACGGTGCTTCTGACGAACCTCGGCTCCATCCGCCTCAAGTGCGGCTATCACCACCTGACCAACTGGGGCACGAACAGCGTGTTCGTCGTGGTGGGCGAAAAGAAAAAGTTTCCGTTCTTCGACGAGAACGGCGCCGTTACCATGAAGGAAACGATCGACCTCGGCCTCACCATCGATGAGCGCATCGCCGACGGGTACTATTACTCAAAGACCGTGCGGCTGCTCAAGTATCTGCTGCAAAACCCAGAGCTTCTCGAACAGCCTTTTGAAACGGAGGTGCAGTTGTGATGAACGAAGTGAAAGCGCCCTGGCTGAAATTCTACGGCGTTGTGCCGCACCACCTGACCTATCCCGAACTGACGATGGCGCAGGCCGTCGAGGAAACCGCCAAAAAGCATCCGACCGCCGTCGCCTATGAATTCATGGGCAAGAAAACGACCTACGAAAAAGCCGTGAAGGACATGCACCTGTGCGCGAAGGCGCTGCGCGCGATGGGCATCGGGGAGAACGACCGCGTTACCATCTGTATGCCAAACGCCCCGCAGACCGTTTCGATGTTTTACGCGGTAAACCTCATCGGCGCGGTCAGCAACATGGTGCATCCGCTTTCGAGCGAAAATGAGATCGCCTTCTACCTCAACGACTCGCGCTCGGTCGCGGCGATCACACTCGACCAGTTTTACGGCAAATTCGCCGCGATTCGAGAGAAAACAACTCTCAAGCGCCTGATCATCACCTCCGTCGCGGACGGGCTTATGCCCGTGATGGCGCTGGGCTACAAGCTCACCGAGGGCAAAAAAATCGCCCCCCTGCCCAAGGACGCGGACGTCGTTTTGTGGAAGGACTTTCTCAAAGCCGGCGCGCGGTACAAAGACGCGTACCTGTTCCCCAAAAAAGCGGAGGAGGGCGCGGCAATCCTCTACAGCGGCGGCACGACGGGCGTCACAAAGGGCATCTTGCTCTCCAACCTCAACTTCAACGCACTGGCGCAGCAGACCATCGCCATGAACCCGATCATCGCCCCGGGGGATAAGATGCTTTCCATCATGCCCATGTTCCACGGCTTCGGCCTGGGAATCGGCATTCATACCATCCTCATCCTCGGCGGACAATGCATCCTCGTGCCGCGCTTCACGCCGCGCACGCTTGCGGAGATGCTCGCCAAGCACAAGCCCAACCTGATCGCGGGCGTGCCCACGCTTTATGAAGCGCTGCTGCGTCTCGACGGACTCGAGGACCTCGACCTCTCCTGCCTCAAGGGCGTGTTCTCCGGCGGCGATTCGCTGACGGTCGAGCTGAAGAGGCGCTTTGACAAATTCCTCAAGGCGCACAAAGCCCGGATCGAGCTGCGCGAGGGTTACGGCACGACGGAGTCCGTCACGGCCTCCTGCCTGACACCCTACAACATGAGCCGCGAGGGCAGCATCGGCATCCCCTTCCCGGACACGTACTACAAGATCGTCAAGGTCGGCACGACGGAGGAGCTTCCCTACGGGGAGGAGGGCGAAATCTGCCTCGCCGGCGCCACCGTCATGATCGAATACTGCAACCACCCTGAGGAAACCGCGGACACCATGAAAAAACATGCGGACGGCCTCACCTGGGTGCATACGGGCGACCTGGGTGTGATGGATGAGGACGGCTTCCTCTACTTCCGTCAGCGCATCAAGCGCATGATCGTCACCTCCGGCTACAACGTCTACCCCTCGCAGATGGAGAACATCCTCGACGCGCACGACTATGTGCATGTATCCTGCGTGATCGGCGTACCCGACCCGCTCAAGATGCAAAAGATCAAAGCGTTCATCGTGCTCAAGCCCGGCATCCTCCCCTCCGACAAGATCAAGCAGGAGCTGATGGATTACTGCGCCAAGCACGTGGCCAAATACGCGCTGCCCTACGACATCGAGTTCCGCCCGGATCTGCCCAAAACGCTGGTGGGCAAAGTTGCCTACCGCGTGCTTGAGGAAGAGGAGTTCACCAAGGCGGGATAACGACAACGCAACACACAAACGCAACAAAAAGAATGCAGAAAGCTGCCTGCGGATTCATCCGCCGGCAGTTTGATTTTTTAAGATGCGCGCATAATAAGGTTATCACAAATCAGGAGGCGCACAGGGATGAAACACGGCAACCCGCCGTTTCCGGCCGGCTTAAACGACGCCGACGACGAATCCTACGGCTTCGCGATGCTCATCGGTTTTTCCGGGGACGGCGATATCGACGGTTGGAATGACCCGCAAGTGACGTTTGACGGGTGGGACGAAGGGCCGCGCTGAAACGGCCCGTTTGGAGCACGTCCGCATGCAGTCCCAAATTCTTCTTTTATCGCTTTACCTGCCATTTCCATTCGTGATATGCTAAAAATCGATCATACCGATGAAAGGATTGATCTCTTCCGATCGTATTGTAAGTGAAAGGCAAAAACCTTATCAACGATACGGAGGTTGATTGACATGAAAGCGATTATCGCGGGCATCGTCGCCGCGCTCGTCATGGCGGGAACGACGTCAGGCGCGTCCGCCGGCAACACATCCGCCGCGGTCACGACCGCGTGCGAACCGCAGGGCGTCTGCATCAGCGCGGCCTGTCCGTGCGAAAACGGATGCGCCGAGGGCACCGAATGTGAAGGCACATGCACGTGCGACGGCGATTGCCTCAACGGCGGAAACTGCCAGGGTACCTGCACATCCGCACAGAGCGGCGCCTGTGCACAAGCCGGCAGCGGAGCATGCAAACAGGCCGGCAACGGCGCATGCGGCACGGGATCGGGCAGCCTCTGCGGCGGATCCTGCGAGGGGAATGAAACCCGCACCGGCGGCTGCACATCCGCACAGGGCGGCGCCTGCGCACGGTTCGGAGGCGGACAGTAAACGAAACAGGCGGCGGGCAAATGCGAATTTTGCCCGCCACCGCAACGGGGCGGCATGAGAAGCGAAAGCGAAGCGAACCTAGCGATCGAACAATACGCCGACATGGTGCGGCGTATCTGCTTCGTACATCTGAAGAACCGACATGATACGGAGGATATTTTTCAGGCCGTGTTTTTAAAATACCTTCTGCACGACGGCGGTTTTGAAAGCGCGGAGCATGAAAAAGCCTGGTTCGCGCGCGTCGCCCTGAATGCCTGCAAGGACTTCACAAAAAATGTTTTTCGAAAAAAGGTCGTTCCGCTCGCCTTCATAGAAGAACAGGCGGCGGAAGCAGACGATGAGCGGGCTGAGGTGCTCGAAGCGGTGCTTTCCCTGCCCGTCACATACAGGGAGGTCGTTTATCTGTTTTACTACGAAGGCTACGGCGCGGGTGAAATCGCGCGGCTGCTCAACAGGAACGAAAACACGGTTTACACGCTGCTTTCACGCGCGCGCAAACAGTTAAAGCAAAAGCTTGGGGGTGATGAGCTTGAATAGAATCAGGGAGGCGTTTGATTCCGTCAAGGCGGACGACGCGCTGAAAAACGGCGCGGTCGCGCTGCTTGCGCGGGAAACCGATCGGCGGCAAAAACGGCCTGTTTTCAGGATGCGCTACGCCGCGGCGACAGCTTTGGTGTTGATTGCCATCCTCGGCTTTGGCTATTCGGCATACGCCATGCCCGCATCCTACATCAGCATCGACGCGAACCCCTCTGTGGAGATTGCGATCAATCTGTTTGACCGGGTCATATCGGTCAAAGCGTATAACGACGACGGCGACCGCATCCTCTCCGATCTCGTCATGAAGGGCAAAACCTATGCCGCCGCGGTAGAAGCGCTGCTTGCGGACGCGGAATTTCAATCCTATCTGCATGCGGACGCGATGCTGACCTTCACGGTCATCTCAAACAAGCAGGATGAGATCATCGCCTGCATCCAAAGTTGCGAAGGATACGCGCGCTACGGCGCGCACTGCCGCAGCGCCTCGCCGGACATCATCCCGCAGGCGCACGAAAACGGTCTGTCGCTGGGCAAATACCAGCTGTACCTCGACCTTGCGGCGCACGATGCTTCCATCACGCCCGGGCAATGCGGCCTTATGACCATGAAGCAGCTCAATGACCGGCTGCAGCAGTGCGAGGGCGGCCAATGCGGGCAAGGAAACGGGCAGGGCGGCTGCGACGACGGCGCATAAACGCAAACGGAAGATGTAAAAGAGCGGTGCTGCCACCGCTCTTCTTTTTTATCGATGCGTTATTTTTGCAGCGCGCCTTCGAGCAAATCCGCCACGCCGTCCAGCCAATCGCCCGCGAACAGCTCGATCATGCCTGCGTCGCACGCGGCAGCGAGCTTGGGGTCGATGGGCAGACCGGCGGTGCGGGCGATGTTGTGGCGCGCCGCGGTTTCCTCAAGGCGGCTTTCGCCAAACGGCTTGATGCGCCTGCCGCAGTCCGGACAATCGACATAGCTCATGTTCTCCACCAGCGCGAGCACGGGGATGTTCATCATATCCGCCATGTTGACCGCTTTTTCAACGATCATGCCCACAAGCTCCTGCGGAGTGGTGACGATCACGATGCCGTTGACGGGGATGGATTGGAACACTGTGAGCGGCACGTCGCCCGTTCCCGGCGGCATGTCGATGAACATGATATCCACGTCGCCCCATATGACAT
>CAZJYV010000108.1:0-6636 GCA_964550295.1 uncultured Clostridium sp.
AAAACGCTTAAGGGCACTCTCCAGGGACTCGTTTTCGCCTACACGGATTTCCATTTATATCCCCCCCCTCTGATTACAGCATAGCAACGGATACCGCAAAACTTTACCTTTGTGCGAAACACAAAGCAATTATAAAGTAACGAAGATACAAAGTCAACCAAAATCGAATCACATTTCTAACCCGGCGGCCACGCGAGCGCACGCGCGCCCAGCAGATGAACATGCAGATGAGGTACGCTCTGTCCGCCGTCCCTGCCCGTATTGATCACGAGCCGGAATCCGTTCTCCTCGACGTTCAACTCATGCGCAAGCTTTTTTGCGGTTTCGAACAAGGCCGCAACCGTTTCCGCATCCGCCTCTAGGATGCTCGCGCAATGTTTTTGGGGCACGATCAACACATGCACAGGCGCTTTGGGGTCGATGTCGCGAAAAGCTGTCACCCGATCGTCCTCAAAAACCTTGGACGAGGGAATTTCGCCATTCGCAATTTTGCAGAACAAACAGCCGTCCATATCTTCTCCTTTATACAATTATGGTTCCTTCAAGCGCAGCTTCCTGTGTTCCCGTTATCCGCACGGGCGCGATTTGCCCCACATACGAAGCGTCAGCCTTGACTTTTGTCATCACATAAGTGCCCGTATGTCCGAACAGGTGCGCTTCCTTCCGCTCTTCAAAAAGCACCTCTTCAACGCTTCCTAAAAGGCTTTCCGCATAGGCGGATTCCAGTTCCTGCCCAAGGGCGATCAGCCTTGCGGCGCGCTCCTTCTTCACCTGTGAAGCAATCTGCCCCGGCATATCGTACGCGCGCGTACCTTTTCTGCGGGAATACGGAAATACGTGTATTCTCGACAGGCATGCTTCCCGCGCAAAAGCGAGCGTTTCTTCAAACTCCAAGTCGGTTTCCCCCGGAAAGCCGACGATGATGTCCGTCGTAACCGCGCAGGCCTGCATTTGATCACGCAGCAGGCGCACGCAGCGCAGATAGTCTTCAGGCGTATAGCGTCTGCCCATGCGGGCGAGAACACCCGCGCTGCCGCTTTGTAATGAAAGGTGAAACTGGCGGCAGATTTTTGGATTGCCTGCCAATGCTCTCACAAAACCTTCCGAAAAAAGCTGCGGCTCAAGCGATCCGAGTCGGATGCGCCGGATGCCGGGCAGGCCATCCGCCTGCGAGATTGCGTCGAGCAGGGTTTCACCGGCAAGATCCTTCCCATAGCTCATCAGGTGGATACCGGTGAGAACGATCTCCCGATAGCCTTCACGCTCCAGCGCTTCAAGCTGGCGCCGGACATCGCCAAGGGACCTGCTTCGGACAGGGCCGCGCACATACGGAATGATGCAGTAGGCGCAGTAACGATCGCAGCCGTCCTGAATTTTTAAATATGCGCGCGTGCGCCCTTCGCGCGAAACATCCAGTTCCTCGAAAACTTCCCGACCGCGGTATGCGCGAACATCCGTGCGCCTGATCCCTGCGAGCGCGTTTTCGGCAAGTTCAACGATATTCGCGCGTTCGGCCGTGCCTGCCAGCGCAGCAACGCCGGGTAAAGCAAAAACTTCCTCCGGCGCACCTTGCGCATAGCAGCCGGCAACGATGATCGCGGCATCTGGCGCAAGCGCGTGCGCGCGGGATATCATCTGGCGCGATTTTTTATCCCCGACGGAAGTTACGGTACATGTGTTGACGATATATGCATCCGCCTTCTCCTCGAAGCTGACAATTTCATGCCCGGCCTTTTCAAACAGCGCACACATTGCATCCGTGTCGTATTGATTAACCTTGCAGCCAAGCGTGCAGAATGCAACCTTCATGCATCCCCCTCCAACTCGTAGAGCAGCATCGCAAGCACTGCGGGACCGGCTGTTTCCGTACGCAATATCCGCCTGCCAAGCGTGATGCATCGCGCGCCTTTTTGTTTAAGAAGTTCCGTTTCCTCCGGATCAAATCCGCCTTCGGGCCCGATCATGATGCCGACGGTTTTCGGTCGGCCGGCCGAACAAAGAACTTCTTTAAGCGTTGTTGCATGTTCCAGCTCATATGGCATGAGGAACAAGTCAAACGCAGCCGGATCAATCCTGGCCGGATCGGTAAGCCCGGATACATTCGGCACGATGCCCCGACCGGACTGTTTCGCAGCCTCGTACGCCACGCGTCGGTAGCGTTCCACCTTGCCGGAAAACTCCTTTGGGGACAGCCGGACGACGCTGCGTTTTGCCGCGAACGGAACGATTTCCGTTACGCCAAGCTCCACGCTTTTCTGGATGATGGATTCCAATTTGCCCGCCTTGGGCAGTCCTTGAAAGAGCGTCGCTTTCGTATATGGCTCCGCGCCGCAAACGCACGAGGAAATCAAGTCGAGCGCGACGCTGTCTTTTTCGATTTGCTCAATGCGCGCCTGATAATCGATGCCCTTACCGTCACACAAAACAACAAACTCCCCCTGTTTCAAGCGAAGCACGGAGCAGATGTGTTTGGCGTCCTCACCATACAGGACGGTCCGATCGTCGTTAATCTGTTCTTTTTGAATAAAAAACCGGTTCATCCGAGAAGCTTCGCGGTAACCTGCCGCCAATCCTCATCCTCATAAACCGCAACCGCCGCCATCCCGTTTGCCTCGAGAGCAGCCAACACCTCGGGCAACCGTTCACCGATGATGCCGGAAGCGACGAAAACACCATCCTTCTCCAAAAGCTCGCGCACAAACGGAATGAGCGCAACGATCACGGAAGCCACGATGTTTGCTGTAATAAGCCCGTATGGCGTTTTTGCGATGGCCTTCTTCAGGGACTCATCCGTCAGCACGTCCCCGATAAAAATCCGATATCTGTTTTCGTCAATTCCATTCATACGCGCATTCTCGGCGGCAATCTTTTCGGCGATGGGGTCGATATCCGCAAGCACTGCGCTCTGCGCGCCCAAGAGAAGGGACGCGATCGCCAATATGCCACTGCCGCAGCCAAGATCAAGCGCGCGCATGCCGGGACGGATCACACGCTCGATCGCCTCAAGGCACATGCGCGTCGTCTGATGCGTACCCGAGCCGAACGCCATACCCGGGTCAAGGGAGATGACGACGCGCTCGCGCGGATCATAGTCATTTTCCCAGGAAGGGCGGATGAGCAGCTTATCCCCAACATCGAACGGCTTATAGTTCACTTTCCAGCTGTTCGCCCAATCCTCGTCATCCACAACGCGAGAGAGCACGCGCAGAGAACCGAGCAAGCCCTCGTTGTCCTCTTCCCTTAATACCGAAAAGGAAGCGTATATTTGCTCAAGCAGGGATGCGTTTTCTCCGGCTTGCGCGATATATGCTTTTACGCACGGCTCGCCCGCACAGAGTTCGTCCATATCCGCAAAGTCCCAGTATTTTGCTGTGTCGCGCAAAAACGCCTCGATCTCCGCACGCCCCTGCTCGATGGCGACCTGATCGATGCCAAGCATCGCAAGTCTGCCGCATACTGCATCCAGTCCCGCTTCGGTCGTAAATACCGTCAGTTCTGTCCATTTCATTTTAGATACTCCTTTTCGCAGCTACAATCATAATGCATTTTCAGCAAACTGGCAAGCGAGCAAGCAGTTTGAAGTAACAATAAATCGGCTTTATGCTTAAGCATAACGGGTATAAAAGATGGATTTTTTTACAATTATCGTATATACTGCGATCAACCAACATATCTAGGGGGTCATTTTTAAGAATGAAAGCGAAAAAGCTCGTTGTTTTAAGCGTTGTTTTGCTGACGTTGATTTTTCTGCTGCCCATTTACGCGCTCGCCGATATCGACAGCGGGCGTGTTGATGAAAAATATTACGAAGAGCTTTACGAATTCGACGAAAGTTATTACTTCGATTACATTTACGTGGAATGGGATGGCGATCTGCCCGACGGCATCGAAATGAAGCTCAAAAGCACATGGACGGATGAGTATGGTTACGAGCGCGGCGGAATCCTTTACCTTTCCGGCAGGCCGACCGAGTCCGGAACGTTTATGTTCAACGTTGAGTGTTATTATAACAGCTCACTCGATGCAAGCGGCTATGATATGGAGCTTGTCATAAAAAAGGCAAGTACGCCGGAGCCCACGATAGCGCCCACTCCTTCCCCCACGCCCGTCCTGACACCTATGCCTACGCCTGTACAGACACCGATCCCAACGCCTGTGCCGACGCCGGTTCCTACGCCCACGCCCAGACCTTCTCCCGTTCAAATCGCAAGCAACTTCCTCGCATATGATGCGGGCACGGCTATAACCCTGCCGGCTGGGAAAGACGCCGAAATCGTTCTGTTTAACGGAATGGACGGCGCTTATGCCATCAAGGGTACCGGCGCTCCAGAGGGCATGAGCGTTTCGCTCAACTCTGACGGAACGGTTTCCTTGCGCGGCACACCGACGACGCAAGGCATTTATACGCTCCATGTCTCCCTCTCCCTCGAGGATCAGGATTATTACCGTGACATTGCCATCGTCGTCAACAAAGCAACATTCGGGCTTGGCCTGTTTGGCGGCTCCGGCGGCACCGGGAATTCCGGCGGATTATCTCCCGTTCTCATCGTAGTCGCGGTGCTCGCCGTCGCGCTGATCACGGTAGGCATCATTCTGCTTGCTAAAAACAACAAAAAACAGAAAGCCGCCGGGCAAGCGCCTTTTTACGGCGCTCCGCCCGTTCAGAATCAGCCGTATCAATATTATTCGCCGCAGCAGGGCTATGCGCCCCAGCAAGGATATGCTGCTTCCCAACAGCAAAGCTACTACGCGGGACAGCAAACGACACAGCCTTTCAATCCGATGCAGCAGCCCTATCAACCGACGCAGACGACGCAGGCTTTTGACCCAATGCAGCAGCAAACGCCGTATCCGCCCGCTGGGCAGTACCAGCCGCCTGTTGTTCAGACGCAACAACCGTACGCGCAGCCTCAGCAGGTTCAGCGCGCACAGGAGCAGACAAGCGATCTTTCAGGCAATCCGGCCGATCCGAACGGAGGCAATGCGTAAACGTCAACCGAGCCAATACTTGCTTACTGACTTCTATCTTGTTGCTTCATAAAGACTGCTCGCTGTTTCCGTTGTATAAACGGAAACAGCGAGCAGTCTGACAATCAATGCAACCGGCCTAGACGCTTAAAAAATCACGCACATCCGGCGCTGGCATTGACAAGAGCTGCATCGGTACTGTTACTTTCTTGTGTTGACGAGGTAATACGGCACCCGTTCAAAATCATCCATATTCTCATACCAGCGCTGCATATATGGCTTTAGCTTTTGCATGTTTTGAGCAAACGCACGGCTATTCTCGGGTATGTTTCTCTGGACAAATCCCCGCACTTCCGCAAACAATGCATCTTCATCGATTGTTTGGCATTTCTTATCCTGCATAATCGGCACGCCGTTTACAAAAACATCCGATACGAAGCGGCCTTGCGCCCGATGGATCAGTGTTTGAACGGGATAAGCATCCGGCACTACGCATGGATTATTTTCAATTCCATTCAACTCGACCAAAATAATGTCAGCCTGCATACCGGGCATCAGGGCGCCCACTTTTTCCTGCAGACCCAGAGATCGTGCCGCGTTGCGCGTTCCCATCATCATAACTTCATTGGGCGTCAACGCTTTGTTGTTTTCCAGATCGAAACCGCTTAACCGAGAAAGGTAGTAGATCATGCGCAGTTCCATGAAGGCATCCTCGTCATCGTTGATCCCCTTCTCGTCAATACCCAACGCCACGTTAACACCGGCGCGCTGCAGGAACCAAACCGGGGAGATACCGTTTCTCATAGCTAGGTTACAGCTGGCATGATGGGTTATGGATGCATGATGCACGCGCAGAAGTTCAATGTCGTTTTCATCCAGATATACAGCATGGCCTGCTGTAAAGTTGTCATCAATAATTCCCAGTCGATCCAACCGCTGCAAGAGGGATATGCCGAATTTTTTAAAGCCGTATCCGCGTTGGATCGGAGTCTGCAGCGTGTGAATATGGATGGGCAAATGACCGTGATCCTCGGCAACCCGCTTAACACGAGTCAAATATTCATCTGTTGCTCCATGAGCCCAGCAAGGCCCCGGAAATATTCTGACCATATCAGAATGAAAGGTTTGATAAGTCTGCTCAAACCAATCAAAATACAAATCTCTCGCCTTCGCTTTATCAAAGAATATCTGCGGATATGCGAAGACCTGCAAATCCTCAGGAAGTGTTTTATAAAATTCCTCATCGTCACTGATCAACGCGTTCATATCGCGAATGCCGGGCGAATAAGCCAGCCGCATACCTGTTTTCCGATACGAATTCAGATATCGCACAGAAGTATCGTAGGCGGTTTCATCGCAAGCAATCCCCATAACGTTATGATGCATGGTGGTGCACCCGTTGCGAAGGTGGCGAAGAGCGGTCAGTGGCGCATTCAATTCGGGCGGGAGAACAATGCACTGCGCCCAGTCATAAAGCGAATTTTCAAGAAAATCGAACCCGATACCCCGCTGTATGTGGGATAAACCACTTCCATGCGAATGGGCGTTTATGAGACCCGGCATGACAATATAGGTATCTCCGCCCAGCACCTGTGCCTCGGGATATTGTTTACTGATCTAGCCCCCGAAAACCGGACCAGCTACAATGTTAGGAAAGAGAGAAAGAGA
>CAZJYV010000109.1:0-6591 GCA_964550295.1 uncultured Clostridium sp.
ACATCGAAGCGGCCAAGCGCCGCGGCGAGCCGCTCGACCACGCGCTGCTCTACGGCCCGCCGGGCCTGGGTAAAACCACGCTCGCGGCCATCATCGCAAACGAAATGGGCGGCAACCTTCGCATCACCTCCGGCCCCGCAATTTCTCACGCGGGCGACCTTGCGGCGCTGCTGTCCAATTTGCAGGTTGGGGATGTGCTCTTCATCGATGAGATCCATCGCCTCAACGCCACCGTCGAGGAGGTGCTTTACCCCGCGATGGAGGATTTTGCCTACGATATCATCATCGGCAAGGGGCCGAGCGCGCATTCTATCCGTCTCGATCTGCCGCACTTCACGCTCGTCGGCGCGACGACGCGCATGGGCTTGCTTACATCGCCTCTTCGCGACCGCTTCGGCATCAAGGAACAGCTGGAGCTGTATAAACCCGAGGATCTGCTGGAGATCATCACCAGAAGCGCGTCCATCCTCAACATCCGGATCGATGAGGACGGCGCATTGGAAATCGCCTCCCGCTCGCGCGGAACGCCAAGGGTGGTTAACCGTCTGCTCAAGCGCGTGCGCGACTATGCCCAGGTGCGTGGAAGCGGCTTCATTGACTTGGCCACGGCGCGCGCAGGGCTTGTGATGCTATCCATCGATGAGCTCGGTCTCGATTCCGTCGACCGGCGCATGCTTTCGGTCATGATCGAAAAATTCGGAGGCAGGCCCGTCGGCCTCGACACGATCGCCGCCGCCACGGGGGATGATGCGACCACCATCGAGGATGTTTATGAACCTTATCTGCTGCAGCTCGGGCTGATCGCGCGTACCCCGCGCGGAAGGATCGTTCTGCCCGGCGGCTATGCGCATATGGGATGCGCCCCTCCGGCTGATACCCGGCAGGAGCGGATGGATATATGACAAACCAAATTAAGGAGGATATACCGTATGGGACGCAGGGTTAGGGAACTCGAGCAGGCGGTAAGCCAGAGAGACGGAGAGATCGCAAAGCTTCTGCAGCGCGCGGATGAACTCAGCGCCGCCGTAGAACGATACAGGCAGCAGGAAGCGGCCGTCGCGCTCGCGCTGACAAGGGCGCAGGCGGAGGCGGATAAAATCATCCGTGAGGCGCAGGAAGAGAAGGACGCGATCCTCCTCCGGGCCAATGCGGACAGAATGGAAGCCGAAACGGAGGCAAAGGGCATCGTTGCGGATGCAGAGCGCCGCGGCGGCATCATCGAGCAGGCTGCCAGAGAAAAGGCGCACGAAGTCGTCACCCGCGCGGAGGGATTCATGACGCAGTACCGCGCGAACGCAGGAAAGCTCGTTGCCGAGTTCAAGCGGATCGCCGCGGAAGCCTCCAGCAGGGTGAGTCATTTTGCGGACTATATGAACGCGATGAATCTGGACGAGGCGGTGGAGATCACCCGCGAGTACGATCATGTATCGGCGATGGATCAGACGCCCGCGCAGGACATGCCGGACGATTATGTGGATCCCGCCTCGCTCATGCGCAGCATATACGCCATCGAGCACCGAGAACTGCCCGATAGGCAGGCGGACATCACAAAGGAGTCCGTGCCGGAAATCTCCGGCGAGCCCATGCCGGAGATTGAGAACGAGCCCGTACCCGAGATCGTGCCGCCATCCGAGCCGCAAGCTGCACCTGCTATTGTGCCGGAGTATGAGCCTGTGTTCGCGCCGGAGCCTGAAAAGGTTTTGAATGCGGAGCAGGAAGCCGCGCGACCGGCGGATCCGTTCACCTCCTGGGTGCGGCCGCAGGAAAAGTCGGACGTTGTGTCCGAACCGCAGGAGCAAGCCTCGTGGGAAAAGGATGCCGTCGAGCTTGACAGACACGGTGAGGACGAGCGCGTATGGACGGTTGAAGAGATCGTCGAGCGCACGAACGCCAACGGGAACACCCAGATCGACGACGAGCTTAACGCCATCATCGAGGATGTGCTCAGGGGTTCTTGACGAAAAGGGTTTACGATGATATAATCTGCGCAAGTATTGGCGATGAACGGGAATATTCGCCGCTTCCGGCATCAGAGAACACGCCTCGCGGCTGAGAGGGCGTGCGCCCAAGGGAAGCAGCGATGTCCGGCCCCGTGAGCCGCGCGGAGGAAATGCCGCGCCGCGTGAGCGCGTTACAGCTCGCCGGAGAACCAATTAAGGTGGTACCGCGGATTCATTCCGCCCTTATCAAACGATAAGGGCGGTTTTTTATCAAATTTTATAATTGAAGGGTCGATTGTCAATGTTCACTTGTCAATCGCCTAAATGGAGGAAGAACCGATGGCAAACAGGAAAGAGGACGAATTCGTCCAGCATATCGCGTCCCGCGCTGAGGATTTTTCCCAGTGGTATACGGACGTGATCCTCAAGACCGATATGGTCGATTACTCGGACGTCAAGGGCTGCATGGTCATCAAGCCTTACGGCTACGGCGTGTGGGAGCTTATTCAGCAGCAGATGGACGCGCGATTCAAGGCAACCGGTCACAAGAACGCGTATTTCCCCCTGTTCATTCCCGAAAGCCTGCTGCTCAAGGAAGCGGAGCATGTTGAGGGCTTCGCGCCCGAGGTGGCTTGGGTGACGATGGGCGGCAGCGAGGTTCTCGCCGAGCGCCTCGCCATCCGCCCCACGAGCGAAACGGTGATCGGCGCGATGTATTCCCGCTGGATTCAGTCTTACCGCGACCTGCCGATGCTCCTCAATCAGTGGTGCAACGTCGTGCGTTGGGAAAAGAGCACGCGCCCCTTCCTCAGGACGAGCGAATTTCTCTGGCAGGAGGGACACACCGCACACGCCACAGGCGAGGAGGCGCAGGAGGAAACCATGCGCATGCTCGGCGTCTACAAGGAATTTGCCGAGAATGTGCTCGCCATCCCCGTGATCGTCGGTAAGAAAAGCGAAAAGGAAAAGTTTGCCGGTGCGGTCGCCACCTACACGATGGAGGCTATGATGCAGGATGGCAAGGCGCTGCAGATGGGTACGTCGCATTACCTCGGGCAAAACTTCGCCAAGGGATACTACATCACATACCTGAGCCGCGAAGGTCATCTTGAATTTTGCCATACGACTTCCTGGGGAACCTCAACCCGCATGATCGGCGGCATCATCATGGTGCACGGGGATGACCGCGGCCTCATGATGCCCCCCCGCGTTGCGCCTACGCAGGTGATCATCCTGCCCATCGCGCAGCACAAGGAGGGCGTGCTCGACAAGGCGTACGCGCTCAAGAAGCAGCTTGCCGACGCGGGAATCCGCGTGGAGCTGGATGACAGCGACAACAGCGCGGGCTGGAAATTCAACGAGTGGGAGATGAAGGGCGTGCCCGTGCGCCTCGAGGTTGGCCCCAAGGATATCGAAAAGAACCAGGTGGTGCTCGTGCGGCGCGACAATCACGAAAAGTCCTTCGTATCGATGGAAGGCCTTACGGATGCCATCAAGCAGCTTCTCGATGATGTGCACGAGGGTATGCTCCGGCGGGCACTCGCCTTCCGCGAAGAAAAGACCGTCGACGCTACGGATTTCGAGCAGCTCAAAGCAGGTGTGACCGGCGGCTTTGTGCGCGCGATGTGGTGCGGCGAGCGCACATGCGAGGAAGCCATCAAAGCCAAGACCGGCGTCACCACGCGCTGCATGCCCCTGGAGCGCGAGTCTGAGCGCGAAAAAAAGCTTGGCTGCACCTGCGTGCACTGCGGCAAGCCCGCCAAAACCATGATGTATTTCGCAAAGGCGTATTAAGATCATTGACAGTTGACGATTGTCAATTGACAATGATCCGCTATGAGAGGAAAGGAACACAGAGGAGGTTATCGCATGAAAGTCGTTATCATCAACGGCAGCCCCAACGAATACGGCTGCACCTATACCGCGCTGGCTGAAATCGCCAAAACGCTCGGCGAAAACGGCGTGGATACGGAGATCATCCACATCGGCAAACGGCCCATCCGCGGGTGTCAGGATTGCGACCGATGCGGCGGCGACCATTGCGTGTTTAACGACGATGTTGTGAACCTCGTCGCCCAACGCATGCGCGGCGCGGACGGGTTGATCGTGGGCAGCCCCGTGTATTACGCATCGGCAAACGGCAGCGTTATATCCCTGCTGGATCGGCTGTTCCGCATAGGCGGATGCTTCGCCCATAAGCCTGCCGCCTGTATCGCTTCCGCGCGCCGCGCGGGGACGACCGCAACGATTGACGAGCTGAACAAATACTTTCTCATCGCGCAGATGCCTGTCGTTTCCTCGAACTACTGGACCATGGTACACGGCAACACGCCTGAGGAAGTCCTTCGGGATGAGGAGGGCATGCAGATCATGCGCAACCTAGGCCGCAACATGGCATGGATGCTCCAATGTATCGAGGCGGCAAAACAGGCGGGGATCGAACCGCCCGCCACCGAAAAAACCTACCGCACGAACTTCATCCGCTAAGCGCAGACCATTGAAACAAAGCGGGCAGGATTCAACGATCCTGTCCGCTTTTTTGTTGGCAGTCAGCGCGGCATTCCTGTTCCCACCCTGTTGCGCATTCGCATAGAATGGCGTGAGAGGAGGTGAACCTATGTCGAGAAGGAATCCGCTCTGCTGGCTTTTCCCCGGTCTTTGCTGGCCGCCGCGGCCGCCCGGACCGTATTGGCCGCCCGGACCGTATTGGCCGCCCGGCCCGCATTGGCCGCATTGGCCACCCGGCCCACCGAGACCGCCCGGACCGCCGAGACCACCCGGCCCGCCGAGACAGCCAGGCCCACCGGGACCACCCGGCCCGCCGAGACAGCCAGGCCCACCGGGACAGCCAGGCCCACCGGGACAGCGGGGAAGATAACGGCCTGTCTGAGATGCGCGCCTGCGGATCGTTCGCTCTATTTGCGCCGCAGGGTTTTCAGATACGCTTTGCGTTCGTCAGAAATGCGGTAGCTTTCCACCGCTTTTTGAATGGATTTGTTGTGAACCCAGAAGGCAAGGACGTTGTTCTCAATAAGAGGCAGCGTCCTTTCATATTGCTTGACAAGGGCGTAGCTGACATACCACGCTGCCGCCATGTTGATGTAGTAGTCATCCGTCCGGAGTGCTGCAACCGCGTCAAGCGCGGCGGGGTCAAACGTTTCGTCATCCAGAAAGAAGGACAGCAGCGTTACGAGCGCGAAGCGTACCGTGTAGGGACGTTCGCTCGCGAGCCACGCGGGGATACGGGCGGATACGTCCGGCAGGTTCCGCGCAAATGCCTTTGGCGGCAGCGTGTCGCACACAGCCCAGTTATCCACATGCGGAAGGAACGCCTCCAGCTGCTGCAGCAACTCGTCAAAACTGCAAGTGAGCCTTCCCAGAAGCGACGCGTGCAGCAGGTTTTCCTCAAGATATATGTGCGGCAGCGCGCCGATAAAAGCCTCCGTCCCGTTTGTGCGGCAAAGCTCCTTGGTGAGCTTGCCGATAGCCGGTGCACGCACGCCGATGACGAGTGCGGGATCAATCGTCGGGATGAGCTTTCGCATGAAGGCGGCGTAGGCGTCGTCTTGAAGGGCAAAAAGCTTTTGCTGGATCGTTTCCATGGAATAAGTATACAATGCGTTCACATTTCAGGCAAGCGTCTGCATTGAGCGGGCAGGTTGATTGTGTTATCATCAGTTGAGAAAACGGATTTGACTGGAGGATGTTCTTACAGATGCAATATGTTTACTGGGCTGTCGCCGCCATCGGCGGCTACCTGATCGGTTCTGCGAATTTTGCGATTATCATTACCAAGTGTTTTTTGCATAAGGATGTGCGCGAACACGGCAGCGGCAACGCCGGCACGGCAAACGTGGCGCGCGTGTTCGGGCCTTGGCTCGGTATCTTAACGCTTGCGGGGGATGTTGTTAAGACGGCCGCGGCGATGCTGCTTGGCGCGTCGCTTCTGTCCGTCAACGGCATGTGCGCAGCGGCGGCAGCGTGTATCATCGGTCATTGCTTCCCGGTTTTTTTCGGTTTCCGCGGCGGCAAAGGCGTGGCGGTCGCGGTGGGCATCGCGATGGTGCTGGACTGGAGGGTGTTTCTGATCCTTCTTGGCGTTTACGCGCTTGCCGCATTGGTGAGCAGGAAGGCCTCCGTATCCTCGCTCGTTGCGACGGGCGCATTGCCCTTCGTACTGCTCGTCTGGGGCGGCTTTCCGGCGGTTGAGGTGATCCTTGCGGCATTTACGGCATTTATGGTATGGATTATGCACCACGGTAATATCAAACGCCTTCTTCACGGGGAAGAAAGCAAGTTCCAATTCAGAGAAAAAAAGGATTCCCGTTAAAGCTGAACGTTATAAAGCGCCTTTACATGCTCCCTTCCGGGGAGCATGATTGCAACCGTGCAAACCGCGCCGACCAGACCGAAGACGCAAATCACCGTGCGCATGGGGAAAACATCGCCCAGCGCGCCCGCGATCAGGGCGCCGAAGATACCGCCAAACGTGGTGAGCATCTGGAACGTGCCGTTGAACCTGCCGCGCAGTTCGTTGGGCACATGGTTCTGCGTGGAGGAAATGCGGATGTTATAGGATGTGACGCTCAACAGACCTGTGGCGAACATGAGCGCCATCATGGCGATAAGCGGCACGAACAGGTAAGCGGCT
>CAZJYV010000110.1:0-6503 GCA_964550295.1 uncultured Clostridium sp.
TTTCCACCTGGATCGAACCCATGGCGTCCATCTGCATCAAGGATAACATGCTTGTTCTTCAGGCGCGCGACGAAACGGCCAAAAGCACGCTGAAGAACATCTACAAGGATATCGTCACCGATTGCGTTAACCGCGCGAACGGCTCCGCCTATACAGTGCGCTTCATCGACGAAACAGAACTGCCCCTTTACAGCGCGCTCAACGAGGACCGCGCCGTGTATTCAAGCGACTTCAACCTCGACCCGAAGTATACCTTTGAGTCGTTCGTCGTGGGCAACGGCAACAACCTCGCATATGCGGCCTCAAAAGCTGTGGCGGATAATCCCGGCGCCGCATACAATCCTCTTTTCATATACGGCGGCGTGGGTCTTGGCAAAACGCACCTCATGCACGCCATCGGACACCGTATGCTCGAGCGCACCCCCACCGCAAAAATCGTGTACATCACGAGCGAAACGTTCACAAACGACCTGATCCAGTCCATTCAGGATAAAACGAACGTCCAGTTCCGCAACAAATACCGCACGGTGGAAGTGCTGATGATCGACGATATCCAGTTCCTCACGGGGCGCGATCGCACGCAGGAAGAATTTTACAACACCTTCAACGCGCTGCGCGGCGCGAACAAACAAATCATCATCAGTTCCGACAAACCCCCAAAGGAGCTGTTCAATCTGGAGGGCCGTCTGGTTTCCCGTTTTGAAGGCGGCCTTGTGGCGGATATTCAGCCCCCCGACCTTGAAACGCGCTGCGCCATCTTAAAGCGCAGGGCCATCATCGAAAATATCGATGTGGACGAATCCGTCGTCTCCTTCATCGCGGAGCGGGTCTATTCCAACATCCGCCAGCTCGAGGGCGCGTTCACGCGCGTCGTCGCCTACGCCAGCCTCTCCCGTCTGCCTCTGAGCGTGTCCACGGCGGATGCAGCCCTCAAGGACATCATCCCCGGTTACGACAACACGCGCATCACCATCGACTATATTCAGCAGCTTGTGGTCGATTTTTACAACGTTCAACTGGATGCGCTGCTCTCCTCCCGCCGCTCAAAGGATATCACCTACCCCAGGCAGGTGGCGATGTATTTGTGCAAAAATCTCACGACGGAAACCTTCAACTCCATCGGCGCTTCGTTCGGAGGACGCCATTATTCTACCGTGATCGATGCCTGCAACAAAGTGGAAGAGGATATCAAGTCCAATCGACAGCTTTCTCTTGAAATAGAGGATTTAAGCAAGCGCATTAAGGTCGCAAAACGCAACTGATTGATATATACTGTTTCATATACTGGTAATGTGTGGGTAAGTATGTGGAATCCACATACCAAAAAAGTGGATAATTGGGATAAAGAGGACATTGTTGAAACCCAGGGGCTTGTCCCACCCGTTTCCCACACGATCGCCAACAGCCAAAAGACAGCTTGCGCAAGGCGTGAGGGTACTTTCCCTCCCTTTCCGCACCATTACTACTACGACTTCTAAAACATATCAACTATCACTCTACGATTCGGGAGGTCAACATGAGATTTTTTGTGGATACAAACGAGCTGAACGCAGGTCTGTCAAGCGTCATCAAGGCCCTGCCTTCAAGGACGACGGTGAGCATCCTCGAGGGCATCTATATGAAGGCTGCGGACAATGCGCTTCTCTTGCGCTGCTCCGACCTCAACATCCAAATCGAAACGCTGATCGCCGCAACGGTTGAGGAGGAAGGCGCAATCGTGCTGCCCGGAAAGTTGTTTGCGGAGATGGTACGAAAGCTCACAGGCGAAATGACCTCTTTTGATATCAAAAAAAATACGGCCTCCATCGAAAGCGGGCGGTTTAAAACCACGCTTCAAGGGGAAAACGGCTCGGACTTCCACGCGATGTCCAACGTAAACAGGGAGATGACCGTCACCGTCCGTCCGGACGCGCTCAAACGCATGGTGCGCGGATGCATATTCGCCGCGGCGCAGGATGATTCAAAGCCCATCCTCACGGGCGCGCTGCTTGAGGTGAATAACGGCAGCGCAACGCTCGTCGCCCTCGACGGATACCGCCTGGCGCTGCGCAGAGAGGCAACGGAAGGCTCGCAGGGCGTTCCCTCAAACATGATCATACCCGCTCGCTCGCTCGTTGAGATCGCGCGTATTTTGCCGGATGACGGCGAAAGCGTCAATATGGTGTTTTCCCGCACGCACATCATGACGGATATCGGCAACACGAACATCACAGCGCGCCTGATGGAGGGCGAGTTCATCAAGTATAAGCAGATTTTGCCCGACACCCATGTGACGCGGGTGCGGGTCAACCGCAAGGAGCTGATGGAGGGCATCGATCGGGTGGCGCTCATGGCGCGCGAAAGCAAGAGCAATCTCATCAAGTTCACCATCGCAAATTCGCTCATCAACATCACGGCAAACAGTGAAATAGGCCGCAGCTCTGAGGAAATAGAGGCTTCCATCATGGGCAACGACATTGAAATAGCCTTCAACGCGCGCTATTTTACGGACGTTCTGCGCGTGCTAGACGAGGAGGATATTTTCCTCGACATGACCAACAACATCAGCCCCTGCGTGGTGCGCCCGGTGCAGGGAGACAGCTTCTATTATTTGATTCTGCCGGTGCGCATTTTTTCAGGCATGTAAACCTGTAGAGCCGATCCCGAATCGTCCCTGAAAGCGACAATTTGCAACCCTCATTTTAACGAAAAAGAATTAAGCCGCGTGCTCACCCGCCGCGGCTTTTTGCTTAATTTGGGCAAGTGTTTGCAGAAAAAGATCCTTTCGGCGGATGAAATAACAGGCGTGTGCGGTTGTTAACGGCACGAAAACAACGATACCTGCAATATGAACCCAGTTGAAGGAAGAAAGCGGAAAAATCAGATTGACCAGCAGCGACAGGCCGGGCAGAAAGCTGGCGTAAAACGCCGGCGGATCAATGCCCCTGATCAAAATTGCGGCAAGCAGCGTTGAAACGGTGAACGCGAGATGCAGAAAAAACCCGGCATCCGCCAGAAACCCTTCTTGCAGAAATTTTGAGACCATGCACCAGATGCACGATATGGTTACGGCGGGCAGGAGGATGTTTGAGCAGAATACGAGCCAGCGCATGGGCGCCGGATTCAAGAGTCTGTAATAAGCCATTTTGCGGTTGAGCGTGTTGTTGAGGGAGGTGCGCGAGTTAAATCGTCCGTCGTCAATCGTGGCGGCATCTTCCTTTATAAATGCTTTAACGACAATCATTTGGATTGCGTAAAGAACGGCGGCGGCAACGGCAAGAACGATCAACATCTGAAAAAAGTCCATACTGTACCTCCTGCTGTTAATGATATAAAATGATTGAATAATAAGGAGAAAGTTGACAGGCAGCCCATTCAATTTTTATATAGCGGGAAAAAATACAGGTTTTGTCGAACGATTTTGATTCAAAAGAACATAGGGTTATTTTATGGCGAGGCGGCTACGGAATCATATCTTTTTATGGATGCGGAGCCGTTCCCCTATTTTAGATAAGGAACGGTTCCGTACGCGGATGTCAGCTCTTTTAATCAAAATCAGGATTTGGCAAAAGCGCGATCCAGCGCCTCCAGCAATTCGTCCGTATTGATGACGTGGCAATAGATGTTATTGAGGATTTCCAGCTCGTTATTCTGGATGGCCTCGGTGGATGCGCGGCAGGCGTCCTCAATCAGCCATACCTTGAAGCTTTCGTCCGCAAGGCTCCTCACGGTTCCGGAAACGCACTGGTCGGTCAGCACGCCGGTCACCACCACGGTGTCTATACCCATGTTGCAGAGCGTCAGCCGGAGATTCGTGCCCGTGCAGGCGCTGTCTGTGGTTTTGACGAAAACGATCTCGTCCTGAGCAGGCGTAAGCTGCGCAACGATTTCAGCCCGCGGATCCCCCTGCAGCAGAAGCAGTTCGTTATAACCCGTCGCCTTCTGATCGAGCGAGCGATCCATGCCGTTTTTTTTGCGCGCCATGATCTTACCAAAGCATACTTCCATTTTATGCGTGCGGAAATAATCCAGTATGCGCTTGTTGTTCGGCACCACCCATTCATCTATGGCCTTGTAAAACGGCTCCCAGCGCCCAGCGGCTGCAAGCTGTTCGCTCGTTGGGCTGAACAATGCAGGCCGCGTGATGAACACATGCTGCATGTCGATAATCAGCAGCGCGGTCTTTTGGGGATCGATCTCGATAGGGCCGTAATCGGTGTCATCCAGATAGTAAAAAGAAGTATACCTGTCATTCACTTTCATATGTGTGCCCCTTTCCGTCTTTATGGCTTGCTGTGATATATGGATATGCCGCGTTTACGCCTTCATGATAGCAACCGCCTGCCGCCCTGTCAAGCATGATAAAAACCTTGATTGATCGGCAAATATTCGGACAGGATTCGCCCTTGACAGCGATAAAAGCGCATACTAAAATGGAAGCGATCTTAAGAGACACGCAACAAAAAACAGGCATAACTGAAACGAATTTACATATTTATAACAAAACCTACACGATTCAACAAAAGGCTACAAAGGTCGACAAAAAGCGTTGTCGGCTTATGCCCATTTCATCGGCCTTATCAAAGAAGCGCACGCCGATTTAAGGACGATTGGCAAAGGAGGTGGATCGAACGTTTTGCTGCTTTCAGGCGCGAGGGCGTCTGAATGATGCGTACTCATCAAAACAGGATCTATCAGGAGGTAAAGGCAGGCATGGAAAAGAAAAATAAGCTCAACAAAAAACTTGGCATGCTCACGATGATTTCCATCGCTGCCGGCGCCGTCATCGGCGGCTGGCTTGCGGAAAGCCCTTACTGGTTCGAACTCACCGGTCCCGGAGCTGCAATCGTATTTCCGGTGCTGGCAATCCTGCTCATCCCGGTCGGGTTGGCGTTTGCGGAAATGGCGGCCATGCTACCATTCTCATCCTCTGTCGCCGTATGGACGGCCAATGCCACCAATCATAAGATCGGCTGGATTGTGCAATGGCTGATGTTTTTAATCCAAATTGTGGAACCTCCCCTTTGCGCTTATATCCTGACGACTGCGCTGAGCTTTTTCATTGAATTCACCGTTGCGCAAACCATTCTCATCGCAGTCGCCTTGTGTGTCGTATGGTATATTGTGTCGAATTTCAACATTTCAATATCCGGAGTGCTTTCGAACATCTTTTTCTTCACGATGGTGGGATTGTCTCTCGTCGTGATGGTTCTTTTCTTCACGAGCGGCAACTGGAGCGCTGAGAACCTGCTCGGTCACGGAGGCTGGTTCCCCGGCGGAGGTTATGGCCTGTTTATCGCCACAGGCGTGCTGACGCTGAAGTTCATAGGCTTCGAGATGACGCCAACCATGATTGAGGAAATCAAGTTTCCCGCCAGAAAGATGTGGAAGGTCATCCTGGCATCCCTCCTGATTCCCGCATTGCTCTACAGCGCTGTCGTTCTCGCCATCGGCGGCATGGCGCCTTCAAACGAGCTTGCAGCGATGAAAATGCCTGAGCCGCAGCTCATCCGCACGCTCGGCCTGCCGATGCTTTTCGCCGCATTTGCGCTGATAGCGGGATCGCTGCACGGATTCACCACGTTCATGGGATTTTGGACTTCCTCCGCCCGCGTGCTGTACGGATCCTCCCAGCTCAATATGCTTCCAAAGGCTTTCCTCAAACTCAACAAGCACGGGCAGCCATACTGGGCGAACCTCGTGGTGCTGCTGTTCTCCGTCCTATTCGTGTTATTCTCCGCGTCTAACTGGGTCAGGTATATTTATGCCGTGTCCTGCATTGCGGCGGGCATCGTCTACTTCGTGGTTTGCTTCGACGCATACAAGCTGCGCAGGGTGCATCCCGAATGGAAGCGGCCTTATCGGGCGCCGTTTGGCGCTTGGTTCCTGTTCGTCGGCATGATCGTTTCGCTGTGGGTGGTCGTCGCCTCCTCGCTTTCCCTTGACCTGTTGGGCTGGCTCTCCCTGCTGATTTACATGGCCGTTGGCGTCGGTGTGCTGATCGCAATGGAAGCCTATCGCAAAAAACACCCCGGCAAGATGGATGCCGTCGTGCTGACCCCGGATAAGGCCGAGGAAACCGTAAGCGGTTAGCGATTGGCGAATCGTGAATAAAAGAAAGAGGCTTCCGCTTTCAAGCGGAAGCCTCTTTGAGTTCAGCGCTTATTCAATTTTCCTAGTCAGCTGTCCGTCGGCTCTGCTTCTTCCGAAACGGATTCCTCGTGCGGCAGAAGCGCGACGCTCACCACACGGCTGTCATCGTTTGCGCGCATCAGGCGCACGCCCTGCGTGTTGCGCGAGATGAGGCTGATCTGGTCGACCGGCACGCGAATGACGGTGCCGTCATCCCGGATCATCATCACGTCCTCGTCGCCGCGGCAGATCTTCATGCAGGCGAGCGGGCCTGTTTTGTCGGTGATGGCCATGGCGATGACGCCCTTGCCGCCCCTGCCCTGGAGGGGATACTGATCCTCCGGCGTGCGCTTGCCCATGCCGCCTTCTGTGATGGAGAGCACCAGGGAATC
>CAZJYV010000111.1:0-6478 GCA_964550295.1 uncultured Clostridium sp.
GAGGCAGTAGGCCTTCTTCAGACCCAGCGTCGTGAAGGCGTAGTTGGCGAGCACCGTGCCCTGGAAGGGATCCAGGAAGCAGACGCGGAAATAGTGCTTGTTGCCTTCGGTGACCTGCGGGTTGGTGCAGGTGATGCCCACGCACGGGATGCCCGCCGCCTCAAAGGTGGGGGACGCCGCGATGGACACGCCCGAGCCGTAGGAGCCGAGCACGACCGAAACGCCCTGCGAAACCAACGTGGCCGCGGCAGAAGCCGCCTTGTCGTTGGAGCTTTCGTTGTCGACCTTGATGAGCTGGACATCGTACGTGGTGCCGTTGATCTCGACGGTGGGGCTTACGGAGTTGGCATACTCCACGCCGAGGGTCTCCTGTTTGCCGCCGGCTCCGTTATCGCCGGAAGCAGGCTCAAACACGCCGATTTTCACAACGGGATTGCCGGAACTGGGCTGTTCGGTATCCTCGCCGCTATCTGTCGACGGCGTGCCGCAAGCGGCAAAAGACAGCGCAAGCATGAGCACCAAGAGAATTGCCAGTAGTTTTTTCATCGATGTTTCCTCCATCTAAATAATGAAATGCCGGAAATGTCCGCTTTATGCGGGCATTTGTTCCCCGGAAGCTACGTCATGATTATAATCTGTATTTCCTTTGATTGCAAGATTTATTCCTTCACATAAATGCCATAATCCTGTCGTATTATTCGCGCTACAAACCCCGCATGTTCCTCCGCGCGCTTTCATTCCGTGGGGTCAGCCCGCCTACTTACCGGGGCCCGGCATGGCAGGGATCCGAATCACCCTTGCGTATATGTAAAGAAGGATTGAACTGCACGGGGATAATAAAACCGCTTGCTTTGGGGAAGCGGTTCTGCTATGATACATCCATAGTGTGAGCGACCGCTCACAGAAATTCAGGATATTCTATGCCAATAAAATTGAATGAAGAGAAAATCCGCGAAATACTCGAAACGGGCATTGCAGAGTTTGCTGCACGCGGACTGGACCGCGCGAACGTCAACGTCATTGCCCAAAAGTCAGGGGTCAGCGTGGGCGTGCTTTATAAGTACTATGCGGATAAAGAGGATCTGTTTCTCGCCTGCCTGCGCCACAGTCTGGCGGCGCTCAAGCAGGCTGTTTCCGAAGCCGTAAGCGGCGAGACGAAGCTGCTTGAGCGGGCGGAAAGGCTGATACGCGCGGCGCGGCGCTGCGCGCGCGAGCATCCGAGTTACAACGTGCTTTACAACGAAATCACCGCCGGCGCAAGCCAGAAATACGCCCGTTTGCTCGCCGAGGAAATCGAGGGGATCACCGCCGAAACCTACGCCCGCTTCATCGCGGCAGCCAAGGAGGAGGGCGACATCCGCACGGATATCGACCCGCGGCTGTTCGCGTTCTTTTTTGACAATCTGCTCATGACGCTGCAATTTTCTTACGGTTGCGACTATTATAAAGAACGCTTCCGGATTTTTTGCGGGGAGGATATCCTCGACGATGATGAAAAGGTCGTTTTTGAGCTGCTCAAATTCATAGAGTCCGCCTTTACGTTCAGCCGGTCCGAAATCAGCCATAGGGGATAAGCGACGATGAAAAGTTATGTGTTAGCCTATGACATCGGGACGACGGGCGTGAAAACCTGCCTGTTCGCGATCGAAAAAACGATCGAGCTGCTTGCGAGCGCACAGCAGGGTTACGGGCTGTATCTGCTTGATAACGGCGGCGCGGAGCAGGACGCGGATGAGTGGTGGAACGCCATGCGCGAAACCACGCGCAGGCTTTTTGAAAACAGCACGATCGCGCCCGCAGAGGTTTCGGGCATCTCCTTTTGCTCTCAGATGCAGGGACTCGTGCTCGTGGATCGGGAGGGGAAAGCCGTGCGGAGGCCCATGAGCTACATGGACCAACGCGCGCGCAAAGAACTGCAAAAAGGCATGGCGCATGGTTTGCAGATCGGCGGAGCAAATTTCTTCAAACTGATCAGGAGCCTGCGTATTACGGGCGCGGTTTCTTCCAGCGCAAAGGATCCCGTCTGGCGTTACAAATGGGTGGAAAACAACGAGCCGGCGCTGTTCGCGCGGGTATACAAATGGCTGGACGTCAAGGAAGCCCTCATCTGCAGATGCACGGGGCAGTTCGTGATGACGGCGGACTCCGCTTTCTCAACCTTCCTCTATGATACGAGAAAAGGTCGGCAGGGCTGGAGCGAACCGATGTGCAGGATGTGCGGCGTGAATCCGGCGCATCTGCCCCGCATCATCCGCTCTGCGGACGTGGTAGGCACGCTCACGCATGGTGCCGCGCAGGAACTCGGTCTTGCCGAAGGCACGCCCGTGTTCGGCGGCGGCGGTGACGCTTCGCTCATCGGCCCCGGCGCGGGCTGTGTGGGTCCGGGGGCAACGCACATCTACTCGGGCACATCCGGCTGGGTGTCCACGGTGGTGAAGCGCCGGATGGTCGACATCGGGGCGATGATCGCGGCGATCGTCGGCACGGAAAACGGCGTGTATAACTACTTTGCCGAGATGGAAACGGCCGGAAAGTGCCTTGAATGGGTGAAGGATCACCTCGCGCTTGACGAGATCGGCATTTACCTGGAGAAAAAGCACGTCGCGCAAAGCCAGGAGTCTGTTTATACGAGCCTGTACGACTATATGACCCAAACCGTGGCGGCCGCTGCGCCCGGCGCGGGCGGCGTGATCTTCACGCCTTGGCTGCACGGCAACCGCTGCCCGTTCGAGGATCCCAGCGCGGCGGGCATGTTCTTTAACATTCGTCTGGAAACGGGCAAAACGGAACTGATCCGCGCGGTGCTCGAAGGCGTGTGCTATCACCTGCGCTGGATGCTCGAATGTCAGGATAAAAAGGTGCGCACATCCGACCCCATCCGCTTCGTAGGCGGCGGCGCGTTGTCGGACGTCACCTGCCAGATCCTTGCGGATATCACCGGGCGTGTGATCGAAACGGTGAAAGCCCCGCAAAACGTCGGCGCTGTCGGCGCGGCTGCGGTTGCGGGCGTGGGGCTTGGCATCATCGAAAACCTCGATTGCGTGAGGGAACTCATCCCCGCGGCGCGCAGCTTTCGGCCGCGATCGGAAACAAAGTCCGCTTATGACAGAAACTTCGCGGTGTTCAAGAACCTGTACCGGGCAAATAAAAACGGATTCCGGACGCTCAACTCCGGGGTCTGATTCATCGATACATAATCGATAGAAAGAGAGGCGGTTTTATGCAACCTCCGTACAGATATGTGGATGCACAGGCGGTCGTGCGGGCGCTCGACGCGCTGATTAAAAAGCCGGTTTACAGCGTGGGCAGCACGGCTATGCAACGGTACGAAGACGACTATTACGGCAAGCGCTGTACGCGCTCCCGCGCACTGATAGAGCAGGCGCAGCACGCCATCCCCGGCGGCGTGCAGCACAACCTTGCCTTTAACTATCCCTTTCCCCTCGCTTTTACAAAAGCGGAGGGCAACAGGCTCTACGACATCGACGGCAACGAGTATTTCGACTTTTTGCAGGCAGGCGGGCCGACGGTACTCGGCTCCAACCCCGCAAGCGTGCGCGAACCGGTGATTGCGCTGTTGGAAAGCTGCGGCCCCTCCACGGGCCTATTCCACGAGTACGAATATAAGATCGCGCAAAAGATCATCGAGCTTGTGCCCTCCGTCGATCAGGTGCGCATGTTCGGCAGCGGCACGGAGGCCTGCATGGGCGCCATCCGCGTTGCGCGCCTTGCGACCAAGAAAAAGAACATCGTTAAAATGGGCGGCGCGTACCACGGCTGGAGCGACCAGCTCGCCTACGGCATCCGCATTCCCGGCACGAAGGGTCTGCAGTCGCAGGGCGTGCCCGGGTTCGTATTCAGTCACACGCAGGAGTTTTTTCCCAACGACCCGAACGACCTTGAGCGCGTACTGCGGCTCAATCAGCTCCGCGGCGGCACGGCGGCGGTTCTGCTCGAACCCATCGGTCCGGAGAGCGGCACGCGGCCGGTCGATTTCGATTTTACCGCCAACTGCAGGAAGTTGTGCGACAAATACGGCGCACTGCTGATCTTTGACGAGGTGGTGACCGGCTTCCGCGTGAGCATCGGCGGCGCGCAGGAGTATTTTAACGTGATGCCGGATCTGACCGTGTTCGGCAAGGTGGTCGCTGGCGGTTACCCCGGCGCGGGCGCGCTGGGCGGCAAGGCGGACTATATGAAGTACCTCGGCGCGGGGCTTGACGAACACGGCGGCAAGAAGGCGCTCGTCGGCGGCACGATGACGGCAACCCCCCTCTCCTGCTGCGCGGGTTATCATACGATCTGCGAGATCGAGCGCACGCGCGCCTGGGAAACGGCCGCGCTCATGGGCAACCTGCTGACGGACGGGCTAAACGCCCTAATCGAGCAGAAAAAGCTGCCCTTTGTGGCCTTTAACGTGGGTTCCATCTGCCATTTGGACACCGTTGGCACGATGCACTTCGCCATCCGCTGGTCGAGGCCGTGGGAAATTCCCGGTATTTTAAAAGAAACCTCCCGCCGTAAAGCCGAGATGCAGCACATCGGCGCGGCCTATATGGCGGAGGGACTTGTGACGCTCGCGGGTAACCGCCTTTATACGAGCGCCGCTTATACGCAGGCGGATATCGCCGCCGCGCTCGCAGCGTTCGGCCGGGTATTCGACGCCATTGAGGTGATTGAACATGCATGAATACAATGCGATTTATGAAGCGCACGCGAAGCGCTTTGTGGCGGAAGCGGGGCGCATGCTCCTAGACGAGGAGCTTGCCGCAAGGACGTGGGGCAACGTAAGCTGCCGCACCGCCGAGAACGCCATGGTCATTACGCCGAGCGGCATGAGCTATGAAACCATGCAGGCGGAGGATATCGTCCCCTTCAACCTCGATACGGGCGAGTGGACAGGCACACGCAAGCCTTCCAGCGAGAAACTGATCCACATCGCGGCATACCGCGCGTTTCCGGAAGCCGGATTCGTCCTCCATACACACCAGACGTACGCTTCCGCCATCGGGCTTTCCGGCTTCGACACGCTGAAACTTTCGGATGAGGAAAGGCTTGATTTGGGCGGCGTTGCACTTTCGCCATACGGCTTGCCGGGGTCAAAAAAGCTTGCGGGCAACGTGACGGCAGCCTTTGAATCCGGCGCGCACGTCGTGCTGATGGCCCGTCACGGCGCGGTCATCGCCGGCCGCGACCGCGAGGAGGCGTTCTTTCGCGCGAAGCTTCTCGAGCAGGTCTGCAAGCGCACCTGCAAGGGGCAAGGCGCGAGCAATGCCCCCCTGAATGAAACGTTCGCAAGGCAGCTGGACGCGGCGGCAAACAGTGCGTACGGCTGCGCGGCGGTTGGAACCGCCCTCCCCCTGGTCAAATGCGCAAGCACATTTGAAAGCATCCCCGCGCAGCTCGACGACGCGGCGCAGATGATCGGCGCGCGGATCGTGACGATAGGGAACGGGGAGCGCGCGGTGATCGCGGCGCTTGCCCGGCGGGAAATTGTGCTTGTGCCGGGCGTGGGCGCGGTGTGCCACGCAACCGACGCAGAGGACTGCCGCGCGCTGCTGCGGCTTGCTGAAAAGGCGTGCGTGTGTTTTCTGCACACTTATGCGCGCGGGGACAACAGCAGACTTTCCCTCGTTGACACAATGCTCATGCGCATGATATACCTAAAAAAATATGCAAAAAAGATAGGCGGTTGAACACGGATGAAACGGCATAAAGAGTTATGGCGCACGGTTAAATTCGTTTTGTTCTCGGCGAGCGCGGGCGCTATCGAGTTTGGCAGCTTCGCGCTGATGTACAACGCGCTTCACATCGACTATTGGATCAGCTACCTTGTGGCGCTGGTTCTTTCCGTCCTGTGGAATTTCACGCTCAACCGCCGCTTCACGTTCAAATCCGCGGCGAACGTACCCCTTGCGATGCTCAAGGTGTTCGCCTACTACTGCGTCTTTACACCGCTGACCACCATCGGCGGCAATTATCTCGAAGGCACGCTCGGCTGGAACGGCAATCTCGTCACGCTCCTCAACATGGTGCTCAATCTCATCACCGAGTTCCTCTATTGCCGCTTCGTCGTCTACCGGAACACGATCGACACGAACAGCCTCGCGAAGAAGGAGCGGGACAAAGAAACGAAGGAAAAACCATGAATCCGGCGGGGATACCCGCGCAGCGGGGTAGCTATTGAGCCTTTCCGTCAAAGACATCGCGCGCAGCCATTGGCCACGCATCATAGACCGCAGCGCGGCATATCAGACCGTGAACGATGATGATTTCACGGGAGAAGTTGGTTTGCTGCGGCTCAACAGGGTAAAAGCCCCGCTCGAAAAGACATACGCCGACCGGCCTGTGCGTATCGTAGACGACGGCTATTGTTGGCTGCAGCTCGCCGCGCCGGACGTCCCGTACTGGCTCACGGCCATGTACGACGACAAGGGACGCTTCATCCAATTCTACTTTGATATTTCGGACCACAATG
>CAZJYV010000112.1:0-6338 GCA_964550295.1 uncultured Clostridium sp.
CAAAGAGGAGAATCCTTGAAGAGCGGATGAAAATCATGGATGTAGCGTGTAAAGAGGGTTTCCCTCCTCCTGGCGGGCTTGCTCATGGAGCAGATCACCATGCCGCTGCCGATACAGATCGAGGTATCCCGTGTAAAGTAGATGTTTGGCATCGGGTCCAGCACGAAGGGGTACGGGTCGCGGACGCTGATCGCTATGCTCTTTGGCAGGACGCGTTCCAAGTCGGCCGCCCGGATGCCCTTTGAAACCGCGCGGAACAGCTCTGTCGGAAGCATCGGTGTGAGATAATCCCTGACAGCCGCGCGGACGGTATCTCCACCGATCGCGCTTTCCTTCACAAATTCATCGATATAGCGCAGACGAATCGCGTCATCCGCAATCACGTCGCAGAAAAGGTCGCCGAGAAAAAGCACCTGCACCCCATTATCCCTGAGTGTTTGGGCAAAAACATCGTGATCGCGCTGCGCGGCAGGCAGGTACAGCGTATCGTCGATAAGCATTTCATTGAAAAACTCCGGGGTAACCTGATCGATCTCGGTATTCGGCCTGTGCAGCATGACGGCGTTCAATTTGCCGATTTCGGAATACTGATTCACAAACTTATCCACGGTTTCACCTCGATATGAATATTGTTCTGAATATGCAATATGAGTATACATCACTTATATTCATTCGTAAAGAGCGGATTCCATCGGATTTGCAGGAAAGCAGCAGGGATAATATATTCGCTGTTTTTAGGTGCTTTAGTTCCTAAACTTCATTGCTTTTCTTGTTTTTCAGCTATATAATTAAATTGCTATGGGAAAACTTCCCCTGGAAGCACTCCGCTTAACGAAATTCATGAAACAGGAGAAACACTATGGATTACAACAGGATCTACAATTTTTCCGCAGGCCCTTCCATGCTGCCCGTCGAAGTGCTCGAGAGCGCGAGGGACAACATGCTCAACTACGAAGGCAGCGGCATGTCCGTGATGGAAATGAGCCACCGCTCAAAGGCTTATGAAGCGATCATCGCCGGCGCTGAGGCGGGACTTCGCAAGGTGATGGACATCCCCGACAATTACAAGGTGATCTTTTTACAGGGCGGCGCGACGCTTCAGTTCGCATGCGTCCCCCTGAACCTGATGAATAAGAACCATAAGGCCGATTATATCGTAACCGGCAGCTTCTCCGGCAAGGCAGCCAAGGAAGCTGAAAAATACGGCAAAGTCAACGTCGCCTGGACCGGCAAGGGCATCAATTTCTCCCGCATCCCGCGTCAGGAAGAGCTTAAGCTCGACCCCGAGGCGGACTATGTGCATATCTGCTTCAACAACACCATTTACGGCTCCTGCTGGGACTATATCCCCGAGACGGGCAACGTTCCCCTCGTGGCCGACCTTTCGAGCTGCATTCTGAGCCGCCCGATCGACGTTTCCAAGTTTGCCATGATCTACGCCGGTGCGCAGAAGAACATCGCCCCCGCGGGCCTCACGATCGTCATCATCCGCGAGGATCTGCTGGGCAACGTAAACCCCATCACGCCGATCATGTGCGACTATACCATCAACGCGGCGGATGACTCTATGCACAACACTCCCCCCTGCTGGTGCATCTACATCTGCAAGCTCGTCATGGACTGGATCCTCAAAACCGGCGGCCTTGCCGAACGCGAGAGGGTGAACTTGGTCAAGGCAGATATGCTCTACAAATTCCTGGATGAGAGCAGCTTCTACTCCACCGCAATCGAGAAGGGCAGCCGCTCCATCATGAACGTGCGCTTCAACACCCCCAGCGAGGAACTCGACGCCAAGTTCGTCAAAGAAAGCATCGCGGCGGGCATGACCAATCTCAAGGCACACCGCTCGACGGGCGGTCTGCGCGCCTCCATCTACAATTGCGTACCGGTTGAGGGTGTGGAACACCTTGTGCGGTTCATGAAAAAATTTGAAGCGGATAACAAATAAGGAGAGCATCATGAGGATACTTGCATCTGACGGATTGGATAAATCCGCCGTCGCGGCGCTGAGCGCCAAGGGTCATGAGGTTGTTCAACAGTTTTACGAGCCGGACGAACTCGCAAAGCAGGTGAAGGAGTTTGACGTGCTGGTTGTGCGCAGCGCCACGAAAGTGCGCAAGCCCATCATCGATGCCGCGAAGGAAGCGGGCCGCCTGAAGATGGTCATCCGCGGCGGCGTCGGCGTGGACAACATCGATGTGGAATACGCGGAGGCCAACGGCATCAAGGTGCGCAATACCCCGCGCGCATCCAGCAACACGGTGGCGGAGCTTGCGCTCGCCCATATGCTCAGCGTGGCGCGCTTCATCTCCGTTGCCGGTCACACCATGCGCGAGGACAAATGGGAAAAGAACGATTATAAGGGCATCGAGCTTGCGGGGCGCACGCTGGGCATCATCGGCTGCGGCCGCATCGGGCAGATGCTCGCCGCGAAAGCGCAGGCGCTCGGCATGAATGTCATCGCCAACGACATCTACAAGTGCGAAGGGCTTACATGCGAAACCTTCCGCTATGGCGAGCTGGACGAATTGCTCGCCAACTCCGATTTTATCTCGCTTCACACCCCCAGCCTCGACGGCAAGCCCCTCATCAACGCCGAAACCATCGCCAAGATGAAGGACGGCGCGGTGATCATCAACACCAGCCGCGGCAACAACATCGACGAACAGGCCTTGCTCGCCGCGCTCGATTCCAGTAAGATCCGCGGCGCGGGTCTCGACGTGTTCGCTGAGGAACCCGCTAAAAACCACGCGCTCTATTCCCATCCGCACGTGTCCTGCACCCCCCATATCGGCGCGCAGACTGCGGAAGCGCAAAAGCGCGTCGGCGGCGAAATCGTGGATATCATCTTAGCGATGTAACGAGCGGATCTTTTTCGGCAATAAAAAACATTCGCACCAAACAAGAAGGGATTCCGCACTGCGGGATCCCTTCTGTTTGCCGTTATTCAAGATCATCTATTCGCGGTTACCTGTCAGCTGATCTCATCGATCCGCACCGGTCTATGCTCCGCAAGAGATTTTTTGCACGCGAGACCGAGCTTGATGGAAACGAGACCATCTTCGACGCCGACTTCCACATCGGCATCGTTCACGATGCTTTCGATGAACGCGCGCACTTCCGCCTGATAGGCGCTCATATAGCGCTGCAGGAAAAACCAGAGCGGCTTTTCGGAAACGACGCCTTCCACCGTGGAAAGCACGGCCGTAGATGAAGCGTCATTGCCGTTCTGGATGCTGCCTTTCGAGCCGAACACCTCGGCGCGCTGGTCGTAGCCGTAAACGGCCTTGCGGGAATTGTCGATGAGGGCGAGCGCTCCATTGGACATGCGCGCACTGACGGTCGCGGTATCCACATCCCCTGCTTTTCCGATCGCGGGGTCGATCAGAACGGCGCCGTCCGCATAAACCTCCACAACCTCACTGCCGGAAAGATAGCGCAGCATGTCGAGATCGTGGATCATCATGTCAAGGAAGATGCCGCCGGATGTGGCCACATAGTTTGCAGGGGGAGCTTCGGGGTCGCGCGAGCTGATGCGGATAAACTGCACATCGCCGATTTTGCCGTTGCAAACCGCTTCCCGCAGGGCGCGGAAGTTGTGATCGAAGCGCCTGTTGAAGCCTACCTGATACTTGAGCCTTTTCGGGGAAGCCGCAAGCGCCGCCTTAACCTCGTCGATCCGGTTGAGCTTCTGGTCGATGGGCTTCTCGCAGAAGATATGCTTGCCCGCCGCGATCGCCTCAAGCGAAAGCTGGGCGTGCGTATCCGTTGAGGAACAGATGAGCACCGCGTCGATGCGCGGATCATCGAGGATTTTTTTATAATCCTGATAGATGCCCGGTATGCCGACGCTCTTTGCCCAGGCGGCTGCGGCGTCGCTCATGTAGGGGTCTGCGATAGCGAGAATGGTCGCGTCCGGCACGCCGGTCAGGATGCTTTTCGCGTGTACCTGGCCGATGCGCCCCGCGCCGATGATACCGACGTTGATCATATGATTGCCTCCGTTATCTTGTGGCTTTTTGAATGCTGTGCGCGTAATGCGCAAGAACATGTTCCTTCGAGGGAACCGAAAGGGTTTCAAGGGCGAACGCGCCTGTGTAACCGGTTGCCCGGATGGCTGCGCAGACAGCGGAAAAATCGATGGTTCCCTCACCCGGCAGACCCCTGTGTGAATCCGCGAGGTGAACGTTGAAGATCTTTCCGCCTGCCAGGCGCACGGCTTCGAGCATGTCACCATCCTCAAGGTTGGAATGGTAGGAGTCGTACAGTATGCCAAGGGATGCCGGATTGCCGAGCCTTTCTATAAAAGCAAGGCATTGCGCCGTATTGTTGATGATGGTGGTTTCCGCCTTGCAGATCGCCTCGAGCTGCAGCCGAACACCCCTATCCCCCGCATAGGCACACAAGGGGATGAGCGTTCCTGCCAAGCGTTCCTCCAACGCCTCCCGCGAACCGGGCTCCAACTTGCCGCGCAGCAGACCAATGGTTACGTTCGGTCTGCCGAGTTTTACGGACAGGTCGATATGACCGCGCACCACGGTTGCGGCGCGCGCGCGGGTGCTTTCATCAGGCGCCGTGAGGTACAAGCCTTCCATGCCGTAAATCTGCCCGGTGGAGAGGGTGGTAACGACAAGGTTCTGCCTGTTTGCATGCAAAATAATTTCCGCCGCGTCCGCCTGATCCGGATACGCAACGGCGATTTCCACGCCGGTCAATCCTTTTTGTGCGACATCCGCAAACGCCTCGCGCCATTGATGGGCAGCGTACGGTGAAAAAACCGTGTCGTATTGAATGGGAACCGTTTGGGAAAGGATGTTCATCAAAGCTCCTTTAATCGAAGCGGGGGACGGCCCGATTTGCGCGGACCGCCCCTGCATTTTTAAGGTTAATCGATAAATATGCCACGGCGCGGAAGCTCGTGGATGCTCTTCCAGCCTTCGCTCAAAGGCTCGCGCAGGCAAGGCGCGATCTCTTCCGCGGGGCGGAAGGAGAACTTGGAGGGATCGGGCACCTTGCCGGCGGGATACGCCGTGATGATATCCTCGCACATGAGCGTGAGATATTCGCAGATGGCGGCGACGGCGCGCTTCACCCTGCGGGGATCGGCACGGGTCGGCTTTCCGACAACACCTTCGGGTGTGCCGAAGCGCTCGATCCAGGCGTTGCCTTCCATTTCCTGCCAACGGTTCGGCCTGTGGAAGGAGTCCACGGAGCCGTCGAAAAAGCCATCCTGCAGGAAACCGAAGTTCACGGGTGTTGCGTCGACGCAAACGGGCATATCGACCATCTCGGGGAACATCAGCAGCGCCGCGCTCGTTTCGGATTCATCCGCGTGGATGAAGGGCGTTGTTACGAAATCGGGACGCTCATCACCGAGCGGATAGAAGAACTCGCGAACCGCGCGGTGCCACTCGACCACGCACGCGAAAGCGGGGAGCTGATACCGCTTGAAGAATTCCTGCACGGCGTTCTCGAGCATCCAGTCCTGGCCGTGGTTGTTGACGAGGATGATCTTGCGGAACCCGTCATCCCAAAGACCCGCCATGACATCTGCGAGGGTATTGACGAGGCTGGTTTGGGAAACCATCACCGTGCCAGGCATGCCCAGATGGTGATAGGGGTGACCGCCGTAATTGATCGGCGGGAAGGCAAGCGCAACCTCATGGCCGAGTGCGGCGGTTTTACGGCGCACAGCCTCACAGATGAACTGCACCATGAACGTGTCAAGGCCGGAGCAGTTGTGCGCGCCGTGGTTCTCCGTGCTGCCGATTGGCACGAGCACAATGTCGTTTTTGCGGCGCTTCTCGATGAGCTTTGCGCGCGGGGTGTTCTGGATGTAGGTGTTTGCCACGCCCAGCTCGCAAGGCGTGCCGATGCCGTAATCGTCGAGGATCGCCTGGATCTCCTCCTCGGAGGCATCCCACAGGTGCTTCTTGAGGCGGCCAACCTTGCTGTCCTCAAAGAAGATATTGGGATACTCGGTCGTGAGATAGTTTTTGTAAGCCATTTTTACCTCCTTATCAGTCGTCCATGACGCAGGTGATCTTCATGTTTTTGCGGTCGGTCTGCAGGGCGAGGATGTTCTCGGGAACTTCGTCGAGGGTGATCTGTTTGGTGATCATGGGCAACATATCCATGCCGGAAGCCATGCTGTCGATTACGCGCGGGAACGTGCCATGGCCGCTGTGGCCCTGCGAACCGATGATGCGCGCGCGGCGCACCTGGAGCACCTCGCCGGTGACGGGGATCTTCGCCTCGGCGCGGGCAACGACGACGACGGTGGCGTTGAGCGTGCGGCCTTCCCAGATCGCCTGCTCGATGCCCGGATACACAACGGT
>CAZJYV010000113.1:0-6255 GCA_964550295.1 uncultured Clostridium sp.
GCCCCGATAACGCAGGGATGCGCCGCGCATTTCCTCGCGGAGGCTCCGCGGCGAGTTTCGGCATCGCTGTTTTCCGCCTCGCACCATCCGGCGGATCTCTTGAAAACGCGTCTGCCTACTGTTCCGTTTCACAGCCTTACCGTATTTTATGTTATGGAAGGGGAAATGTCAACGGAAACAAGGGCATATTCCTGTTTCGGGCGGCATGTGGTATAATAACCCATCCATTCCAACAATTTAACAACCTTCCGGGGGTATTTTATGGAGCAAAACATGAAAAACAGCGCCGAAAAAAAGAAAACCAGCCTTTCCATTTCGGCAAAATCCTTCATGAGCGTGATGGCTATTTTGCTTTCGCTCATGATCGTGATCGGCATCCTGACCTTTGTGATCCCCCACGGAACATACGAGCGCGTCACGGTGGACGGGCGCGAGCAGATCGTGCCGGGCAGCTATACCGCAATCGAGGGCGAAGGCGGCTATCCTGTGTGGCGCTGGCTCACGGCGCCTTTCGAGGTGCTTGCGAGCGGAGATGGGGCAAACATCATCCTCATTGCGGTGGTGTTGCTCGTGCTCGCGGGCAGCTTTTCGATTATTGAAAATACCGGCGGTATCAAGGCCATCGTCGTGCGCCTGATCCGCCGCTTCAACGATAAAAAATATGCGCTCATCTGGGCGGTTTCGCTCTTTTTCATGATCATGGCCTCCATGTTCGGCACGTTTGAGGAAATGCTCGTGCTCGTGCCGCTGATTTTGATGCTTGCGCGCAGCATGAAGTGGGATAACCTGACCGGCCTTTCGATGTGCCTGCTCGCCGCGGGCGTGGGCTTTGCGGTGCCGCTGCTCGACCCGTTCACCATCGGCCTCGCGTGCCGCATCGGCGGGGCGAACGTGCTCACCGGCATCTGGTACCGGCTTGCGATCTTCGCGCTGCTTTGGGTTTTGCTCTCCGCGTTCATCACGTTCTTTGCCAAACGGTATGAAAAGCGCGGCGGCGTATCTTCGCTTACGGATGCGGATGAATTTAAGCAGACCGATGAGGAGGCCGCCTCCGAGGGCAAGGTGTTCCGTGTATACAGCATATTCTTCGTTTCCATCATCGCCGTCATGGTGATCGCCTCTGCTCTGACGAACATCGAGTCGCTTTCGGGCATCTCGCTCCCCGTCATCGGCGTGGGGTTCTTTGTGGGTACGATGATCTGCGGTCTGCTCGTCACGGACAGTTTGAGGAAAACCCTTAAAACCTTCGGCTCCGGCGTCGTTGGCATGAGTCCCGGCATCATCATGCTGCTTTGCGCGGGTAGCGTCAAGTTCATCGCCACGCAAGGGCATATCCTCGACACGATCATGAACGCGCTCATTAACGGCCTTACGGGCGTAACACCCTATGCCGGCGTGCTGCTCATCTACGCGATCGTGCTTTTGATCGAATTCTTCGTCGGCAGCGCCAGCGCGAAGATTTTGCTCGTCATCCCCATCATCATGCCCATCTGCGATATGATCGGCATCAGCCGAGAGCTTGCGATCCTCGCCTTCTGCTTTGGGGATGGATTCACCAATGTGTTCTACCCGACCAATGCCGTCATGCTCGTCGGCCTCTCCATCGCGGACACGAGCTACGGCGCGTGGTTTAAGCGCACAGTACCTTTTCAGATTTTGCTTGTGCTTCTGAGCGTGGGCTTCCTGCTGCTCGCGACGGTCATCGGCTATTGATGCAGCCTTGCCTTGATATAAATAAGGAAAGGGACGGATGCGATTCCGTCCCTTTATCGATATCAAAAGTGCGGCAGGTCAGCTCAATATCTTGATGTACTTTGCCGTCACGGAAAAAAATGCGTCGATTTCATCCATCGTGCTGCCCGCGAGCAGCAGCTCATTCATCGTTTTGGATACTTCGACGGAATCGTAAAGTTTGTGCGCCTGCGAAAGCCTCATGCCCGTTTCGGTGGGGTAGAGCAAAACGGTTTTCGCATTCCCCTCCTGCTTGCGGCGCATGATGTAGCCCTTCTTTTCAAGTTTGGTTACGGTTTGCGAGATTGCGCCTTTGGTGCGTTTCCACATCAGAGCCAGCTCACTGACATTGATGCCCGGGTTGTCTTCGATTGCGCTGAGCGTGTGTACCTCCACCATGTTGATCAGCGCGCCCGTTCCGTAATCCTTGATTTCGGCCGCATAGTCGCCGTAGAGCAGTGCGAATTTATAAAGCAGGTTTGCCTTATCGTTAAGGCGCTGAAAGATATCGTTTACGGAGTTTTGTGTATTCGTTTCTTCCAAATCGATCTGACCTCCTTTGTTTAGACATTGAATATTGCCCCTGATTTCGTACAGAATATCACGAATATGACAGGCTGTAAATCAGTCCGTAAACAATCGATACTTATATGCGCCCGTATCGCCGCATGCGCGTATGTGATATAATGCGCGCATGAAAACAGCGAGCAAACCGCAGATACATCCCTTCCCGCCCATTTACGACGCGCGCTCGCGCGTGCTGGTGCTGGGCACATTTCCATCCGTAAAATCGAGGGAAGCCGGGTTTTATTATGCGCACCCGCAGAACCGCTTCTGGCGCGTAACGGCGTGCATTTTTGACGAAACGCCGCCCGAAACGGTTGAGGCGAAACGCGCCTTCCTGCTCGCGCATGGCGTGGCGGTGTGGGATGTACTCGCAAGCTGTGACATTGTCGGTTCCGCGGACGCTTCCATCAAAAATGCCGAGGCGAACGATATCGGGTCGTTCCTGCGCGAAACAGGCATCGGGCGCGTACTCACCAACGGAAGCACGGCGCATTCCCTTTATATCAAGCATGTTTATCCGCATACAGGCGTGATGCCCCTTGCGCTGCCGTCGACCAGCCCGGCGAACGCTTCGTATTCGCTCGAGCGGCTCGTCTGGGCATGGCGGGTTGCGCTGCAAAAGGAGGGCGGGGCATGATTGCCAAACAAAGGCTGAACCTTTCGACAATCGCGCAAAACGCGGCGGCGCTCGCGGAGCGCTTCGGCGTGGGGCTTGAGATTGCTCAGTTCTGCACGGCCGCAAATATGGACGATCATTTTTCTGAAACGGATGCGCTCGTTTGGCAGCAGGTGCGGCAGGTGCCGCGCCGGTTCTTCCACGCGCCGTTCAACGAGCTGCATCCGGCGGCGATCGACCCGCGCGCGCTCGCGCTCGCAAAGGAACGTATCGCGCAGGCAGCCGCGCTCGCACAGGGTTACGGTGCGGCAAAACTGATTGCGCACTCGGGTTATGTTCCGCTCGTGTACCACAAAAGCTGGCATACGGAGCGTTCTATTCTATTTTGGAAGGAAATGCTTGAACGGATTCCTCCCGGCATGACCGTGTGCGTCGAAAACGTGATGGAGGATGAGCCTTTTATGCCTGCCGCGATCGCCGAAGCCGTCGGGGACGAAAGGCTCCGCCTCTGCCTCGACATCGGCCACGCGAACGTATGCCGAAAAGATGTTCCTATGGAAGCGTGGGTTGAGGCGTCCGCCCCCTATCTCACCCATGTCCATCTTCACAACAACGACGGTGCGGCGGACAGGCACGCGGGCCTTTATGACGGCGCGCTCGATATTGAGGCGCTCATGCGCCTGATCGACCGGCTTGCCCCGCAGGCGACGTTTACGATTGAGTCCATCGAGGCCGAAAGTTCGCTCGCGCGTCTGTTCGAGTCGGGCGTCGTCGGGTAAGGAAGGCATAAGCGGCAAGGGAGGAATTGCGGATATGAAGTATGAATCAAAAAAGGACGAGACATCCTGCTACACGGCGAAGGAAAAACCCGCGCTCGTGACGGTGCCGCGCTGGCGCTTTCTGATGATCCGCGGGACGGGCAATCCGAACGGCGCAGACTTTTCGGAGCGCGTGGGCGTGCTTTACTCCCTCGCCTTCCCGATTAAAATGGGCTTCAAGGCGGCGTACGCGAAAGATCCCGCGCTGCGGGCGGGTTGTGCCTATGAGGACTACACCGTGTTTCCCCTCGAGGGCGTATGGAGCACATCCGACCCGAGCGATCCGCTGAACAAGGATAAGTTTGTTTATACAATCATGATCCGTCATCCGGACTTTGTTCCGCCGGAGTTGTTTGAAGCAGCGTTCGCGCAGACGAGCAAGAAAAAACCGCATCCTCTGCTGGACGAAGTAGTGTTCGAAGAAATGGAGGACGGGTTTTGCGCGCAGGTGCTGCACAAGGGTTCCTTTGACGGAGAACCCGCGTCCTTTGCGAAAATGGATCGCTTGTGCGCTCAAAACGGATATGCGCGGCTTAACCACATCCATCGGGAAATCTATTTCAGCGATCCGAGAAGGACAGCGCCTGAAAACCTGCGCACGATCCTTCGCTATCAGGTTCGGCCGCTTTGATTCCACAGGCGCAACCAATAGAAAAAGGGCCGATACGAAATCGGCCCTTTGAGCGCGCTTCGCGGACGCTCTTGCTGATCGATTGGATCGTCAGCCCTTGTTTGGAATATACGGGATCAGTTGTTTGGCAAGCTGCGCGATGGTCATGGTCTGCAGCGATACCTTGCCGGGACCGGTGACGATGGTATCGAACATGCCTTCGCCGCCGAAAATCATGTTCTTCATGCCCTTCACCATCTGAATGTCGATCGAACAAGTCATATCCATCATGGCGACGACGCCCGTGTCGCAGATGATTTGTTCGCCGGGCTGCAGATCATAATCCACGCTGTGTCCGTCAAATTCGAGGAAAACGAGGCCCGGGCCCGTGACGCGCTGCATGATGAAACCCTCGCCGCCGAAGATGCCCGCGCCGACTTTTTTGTTGAACTGAACGGCGAGCTGCACCCCGTAGGTGCCGCAAAGGAACGCCTTCTTCTGGCAGACGATACTTTCGCCCGGCGCGAGCTGGCGCGCCACGATGCGGCCGGGGAAGCTGGAGGCAAAGGCGATCTCTGCGGGTCCCTGGGCGGTATACTTGCTCAGAAACAGACTTTCGCCCATGAACATGCGGCCGAGCGCTTTGCCCGCGCCGCCTTCGCTGGTTGCTTCGGCCATGACTGCGCCGCGCGACCAGGTGCGTCCGCCGGATTCGCTGATCAACGCTTCTCCGGGATTCAGTTGGATGATGACGACAGGCAGGGATCCTCCCTCAATCGAATAACGCATCTGTGATACCCCCTTTGTGCAGCCGCAATAAGCAGCCATAATCTAATTATATTATACATGAGCGCGCGAGCTGGAACAAGTGGTTTGACACCTGTCCTCACGGATGATACGATAAGCATATCAATTCTTGGCGAGGTAATCTATGCTTCAGGAAAGAACCGGCAATCAAAAAGATGACTCCACAATGGATCTGGCTCTGATCGTTCTGATCGTGCTGCTGATCGTTTTCATTAAAAGAATTTTCGCGTTTTTCACCGCTCTTCCTATGCCTTGGAGTACCGTCGGACAGGTGGCGCTGTTCGCCGGCCTCATCGTCGGCTGCTATCTGTTTTTTACAAAGCGCGTCAGCGATTACCGCTATTCCGTGATTTACCGTCAACCTGAGGAAGGTGAGACGAACATATTCGGAGACGAAAAAAAATATCCCTGGCCGGAAGGCACCGTGCTTTTTGAGCGCATGATCGCCAACAAGGGCAGACTGCTCGTTGCCGTCGAACCAACGGAACTGGTGGCGCTCATGGAACCGGGCGAAACGCATCCGGAAAAAGTGACTGCTCTTTGCACGGAGCATCTTTCCGGCAAGGCAAAGCGCAAGTCCCACACGCTGATCTACAGACGAAAAAATAAGCTTTACGCGGTTCGATTTTCGCCCACGCAGAAGATGGTCGGACATATTCGCAGTGCACTTGCGGCGAACGACGCGCGGTGAGCGTGATTCTTGCATGAAATCATGGCTTGGGGTATAATACCATATCATGAACATAATCTGGAGCAGGGGAGCTTGTTTGCTGTATTCGGTAGTTTTGTTTGATCACGACGGAACGCTTCTGGAATCCGGTCCAGGCATACTGGCGGTGGCGCGCACTGTTCTGCGCGACATGAACCTGCCCGGCCTGCCGGATGAAACGATGGTCAAAATGATCGGCCCTCCTCTCGTGAATTGCTACAGCGATATTCTGAATGTACCGGCCGGGCGTCTTTCGGAAGCGGTCGACAGGCACAGGGAACTTGCCAAAACCATCGGCATGGAGGGGGTTCGCCCTTATCCGGGCATACCGGAACTGCTGGCGGCGCTCAAGCGGGCAGGCGCGTTTGTGGGCGTTGTGACATCGAGAAACACCGAG
>CAZJYV010000114.1:0-2215 GCA_964550295.1 uncultured Clostridium sp.
GCTATGGTTACGAGATCAACAAAGCCATCGAACGCAAGACCGAAGGCAAGTATGAGCTTAAGGAAGCGACGCTGTATACGGCATTCAAGCGGCTCGAAGAGAACGGCTGCATCACCTCGTACTGGGGCGATGAAACCACAGGTGCGCGGCGGCGCTATTACGCGATCACCGATGGAGGGCGACGCACACTGCTCGCACTCCGTCGCGAATGGGAGGACGCCCGGCAGATGATTGATTCACTAACCACAACGGAGGGGTATTAACATGGAGAACAGGATTAGGAAACACATTGAGGGAATTTTCGCGGGCGCCCCAAACACCGCCAAGGCGCGCGATCTTCGAGAGGAAATGATCGTCAACGTGATCGAGCGCTACCACGACATGCGCGATGGAGGCATGAGCGATGAGGATGCCTACCGCGCCGCCATCACGGGTATCGGCGATGTGAGCGAACTGATCGGCTCGCTCAAGCGCGACGCGGCGGCTTCGACGGCAACTCAAGCGCCTTCACCTAAGCAGGATTATGCCTACGTTGCGCCTCCGCAGCAAACCGCGCGCAAGAAGGGTCTTTCCACAGGCGCGACCGTCGCCATCGTCATCTGCGCAACGATCTTGCTGCTGACGCTCATCGGCGGCATCATCGCCGTGCGCATCACAGGGCAGCTCTTCGCAGGGGACGGCTTCCTCTCGAACATCCTCGGCATCGTCAAAAACGAAACGGGATTCAGTTTCAATCCGGGCGGCTTCAGCTTCGATGACGACGAAGGTTTTGACAATCTGTATATCGAAGCGGGCGAGTATTCCGTTCCGACGGACGGAATCAGCGAGATTGGCATCGAATGGGTCGCCGGCAGCGTAGAGGTCCGCCCCGCCCCCCAAGGCACGTCCGACATCCTCTTCACCGAAGCGGCGAACGGAACCATAACCCACGCTTACGCGCTGCGGTACAGCGTATCCGGCGGCAAATTGACGATCCGCTTCTGTGACTCGACATTCTGGAAGACCATCGACTGGGACGACTTGTTTAACTCCGTAAAATTGCCGCAAAAGCAGCTGACGCTGTACATCCCTGCCGCCCTGCTGGACGGCGGCCTCGATCAACTTACGGTGCAAGGCGTATCCAACGCGCTGGAGGTAAGCGGAGTTGCCCTCGAGGACGCAACGTTCGGCGCGGTTTCCGGCAACATCAAGGTCGTTGATTCGAGTTTCAACGCCCTGTCGCTTCAAAGCGTTTCCGGTACCATCCAGACTTCCGGCTGCACAGGCGAGCGCGTTCAGGCGGACAACGTATCCGGCAGTATGACAATCGGCGGCGGTTTTAAGGAGTATAAACTCTACTCCGTTTCCGGCGGCATCGAGGCTGCGCCAGCCGCAGTTTCCGGCAGTATCCATGCAGAAACGGTTTCCGGCAACATCACCATCAGCGTCGGCGGCAGTTCCGGCTTCACCGCGAAGGTTGATACAGTTTCCGGTCAGTTCTCCAGCGGCAGTCTGCCCGTTTCCATTCAAGGCGGCAACTACGTCTACGGCGACGGCTCTCTGAACATCGATCTCGAAACGGTTTCCGGCAACATCACGCTCAAATAATGGGTCATTGACAATGATGAAACGGCTTTCGCCCGATCGGCGCAAGCCGTTTTTCTATGATATCGCGCCGAATCGCGCATATTAATGCTGTGGCTGACGGATCGATCAAAAAAGAAAAGGTAAGCAAGGTCTTTGCTTTTGTAAAAAGGTTTTACGCACGCGTCCGGGATGACGACGTGTCCGCGCTGGGCGCGCAGTTCGCGTATCATCTGATCATGTCGCTTTTTCCGTTTTTACTCTTCCTCGCGGCGCTCGCCACCTATGCGCCCATCCCCACAGAAGGCACACTCAACGAACTTTCCGCCGTCGTGCCGCGCGAAGCGCTCAAGGTCGTGCGCGGAACGCTGTATGAGATCGCCCGCACAAACCGTTCCAACATCCTTTCGCTGAGCATGCTTGTCACAATCTATCTGGCCTCCAACGGTTTTGCCGTGCTTGCGCGGGGATTGAACAAAGCTTATGACGTTGCGGAAACGCGTGGTTTCGTGAAGCTGCGCGCACTTTCTCTGCTTTTCGTGCCGCTTGTATCCCTGGGTATTCTCCTCGAAGCCGTGGCGGTCGTATTCGGCAAACTGTTCTTATGCCGTCTGTCCGTTTCATTCTGCTGGTCCGCCGGAGGAATCGCGCT
>CAZJYV010000114.1:2225-6212 GCA_964550295.1 uncultured Clostridium sp.
GCTTTGCTCTACACCATGATCCCGAATCGCAAACTGCGCTTCCGTCAATCCTTCCTTGGTGCAGCGTTCGCGAGCGCCGTATGGGCGCTCGCCTCGTTGGGTTTTTCTTTCTACGTAAACAGATTCGCGGATTATACGCGGCTTTACGGAAGTCTGGGCGGGGTGATGATTTTGCTGGTCTGGTTATACCTGACGAGCGTGGTGGTCTTGATCGGATGCGAAATCAACGCCGCGCTGTATTTTTCAAGAAAAAAAGGAAGCGGCTCGCGCCCTTAAAGCGCAAGCCGTTCCCATCATGCCATTGTCAATGATCCGTTATCCCCTCAATTCCGCGTTGAGCCGCGCTTGCAGCGCGCGCACGATCAGCGCCATGGCGGATTGTATTTCCTCATCGGTCAATGTGTGATCCTCAGCGCGCAGCGTATAGGAATACGCCATGCTCTTCTTCCCCTCGGGGATGCCCTGTCCGCGGTATACGTCAAAAAGGGCCACATCATCGATCACGACCTTGAGCCGCGTCTGCTCGATAACTTCCTGAACCTGCGCGGCAGTCACTTTTTCATCCATGACGACCGCGATATCGCGCGCGACCTTGGGGAACTTCGGCAGCTGCTTATAGGTCGGCGTACCGCCCATGTTGGAAAGGAACCTTGCCACGTCGATCTCGGCGCAGTACGCAGTGCAATCGATTTCCCAGCTTTTCAACACAGCCGGATGCAGCGCGCCCATTTCCCCGATCGCTTCGCCATCGGCATAGATCGCAGCCTTTCTTCCCGGCTGAAAGTATGCGCCGCCTGCCTTCGTGTCGATCTTCATGTTGAAGCGCGCGCCCATCTCCTCGATCATTCCCTTCAGGGTGAAAAAGTCTTCCTCGGCGTCCGCGATGAGGATGCCGAGCATCTTTCTCTCCTCCGGCAGATCGTCGTTATTATCAAAATGGCAGTTGCCTACCTCGAAGAACCGCGCAAACCCCGTTTTTCTTGATAGATTGCGCGCAAGCGTGTCGAGCATGCCCGGCAGAAGGGTTGTGCGCATGAGGCTTTGGTCCTCGCCAAAGGGGTTGAGCAGCTTCACAGCTAGGCGTTTTTCATCCCCCTCGGGGATCAGCAGCGCGTCGAGCGCGGCGGGGCCCGTAAAGTTATAGTTATAGACCTCGTACAGCCCCTGCGCAACAAGGGCATCCTTGAGCCTGTCATCGTCGCGGAACGCATCGCCCAGCTTGCCGCTGAACGTCCTGCCCTCCATGAGTTTGGGGGCAATGTTGGAATAGCCGTAGATGCGCGCGATCTCCTCGGCGATATCCCAATCCGCCTCAACGGAGCTTTCGATATCCACACGGTAATGCGGCACGCTGACGATGAGTGTATCCCCCTTCGCCCGCGCCGACAGATTGATCGTATCGAGCATTGCGACCATTTCTTTAGCCGTAATGCTTGTGTTGAGGATGCGGTTGACGTGCGCGGCATCCACCTCGATGACACGCTCCGCCGTATCGACAGCGCACACGTCGATGGTGCTGCCCACGACCGTACCCGCGCCAAGCTCCGCCACAAGTTCCACCGCGCGCTCGAGCGCGAGCATGGCATTCACGGGTTCCACACCTTTGATGAAGCGGGCTGCTGCATCCGTGGTGTGCTTGAGCACGCGCGTCGTAGCCCGGATATTGCTGCCCTTGAAAACCGCCGACTCGAACAGCGTAACCTTCGTGGTTTCTGTGATTTCGGAATTGAGCCCACCCATCACGCCCGCGATGCCCACGCCCTTCTCCGGGTCGGCGATCAGGAGCATATCGGGCGTGACCGGGCGCTTTTTGGCGTCCAGCGTCGTCACGACCTCGTTTTCACAAGCGTTGCGGACGATGATGTGTCCGTCCTTCACACAGGAGAGGTCGAAGGCGTGCATCGGGTGGCCGTACTCAAGAAGCACATAGTTGGTGATATCCACAATGTTGTTGATCGGCCGCATACCAACGGCCAAAAGGCGCTTTTGCATCCATGCAGGCGAAGGGGCAATCCTCAAGTTGGTCACGACACGCGCGCAATAGCGCGGACAAAGCTCGCTGTTGCTGACGGTGACCGTCGCATAATCCGCGGCATTCCCCGCCCCCCTCACGCGCTTAATCGAAGGCTCTTTGAATTTTTGTCCCAACGCCGCAGCAACCTCGCGGCACATGCCGATGATGCTTTGGCAGTCGGCGCGGTTAGGCGTCAGCTCGATGTTGAAGATCACATCATCCAACCCGATTACCGCCTTGATGTTCTGCCCGAGCGGATGCTCCTCCTGCAGAATCATAATGCCATCCACATCCGCGCCGGGATAATCGGCGTCGGTCAGGCCCAGTTCCTTTCCCGAACAAAGCATGCCGGCGCTCGGCACGCCGCGCATGACGGTGGGTTTGATCGCAATTCCGCCGACCAATGTCGCCCCGTCCAGCGCAACGGGTACGAGCGCGCCTTCGAATACGTTGGGCGCGCCGGTCACGATGCAGAGTGGTTCACCCTGCCCGACATCGATCGAGCAGACCTGCAAATGGTCGGAATTCTCATGCCGGCGGATATTCAGAATCCTGCCGACGACAACGTTGGACACTTCGCCCATCTCCTCCTCGACGGAGGCAACCTCGAAGCCGCGCCACATAAGCTTTTCGACAAGCTCCTCCGGCGCGATGTTCCATTCCACATAATCTTTAAGCCAACTGAGCGGCAATTTCATATCGTTATTCCTCCTTAGAACTGGCTGAGGAAGCGGGCATCGTTCTCATACTGAAGACGGATGTCCGAAACCCCGAATTTGAGGTTTGCGATGCGATCCACGCCCAGGCCGAAAGCGAACGCGCTCCACTCGTGCGGATCCAGGCCGCAGTTCTCAAGCTCGTGCGGGTTGGTGATGCCGCAGCCCATGATCTCAAGCCATCCGCTCCCTTTGCACATGCGGCAGCCCTTTCCTCCGCAGATCGTGCAGGAGATATCCACCTCGGCGGAAGGTTCCGTAAAGGGGAAGTAGCTCGGGCGGAACCGGGTTTTGACTTCCGCGCCGAACACCGCATGCACAAACGTATCGATCGTACCCTTAAGGTCGGCAAGGCTGATGTTCTTATCCACCACAAGCCCTTCCATCTGCATGAAAACGGGGCTGTGGGAAGCATCCACTTCGTCCACACGGAACACGCGCCCCGGAATAACGAGCCGGAACGGCGGTTCAAGCGAGATGAGCGCCCGCGCCTCGCAGGGGCTGGTGTGCGTGCGGAGCACCACGCGCTCGTTGACATAGAAGGTATCCTGCATGTCGCGTGCCGGGTGATCCTTGGGCAGGTTCAGTTTGGTGAAATTATAATCGTCATACTCGACCTCAGGGCCGTTGAATGTGGTAAAGCCCATGCCGATGAGCGCATCCCTGATCTCACGGTAGGTCTGCGTCATGGGATGCAGCCTGCCCGCGGGTCTTTTACGCACGCCCGGTTCCGTCACATCGAGCGCCTCGCGCTCAAAGCGCCTGAGCTGCATCAAATCCGCGATGCGCGCGCGCTGCACGGCGATCGCTTCCTCCAGTTCCTTCTTCACCTGGTTCGCCGTCTGACCAACCTTCGCGCGTTCTTCCTTTTCCAGCTTGCCCATCGTGCGAAGGATATCCGTCAGCGAACCGCTCCTGCCCAGCACAGACACGTTCAGGCTTTCCAAATCCTTTTCTTCGGCGGCTTCGTTGAGCTTTCGGAGCGTTTCCTCCTTGATCTGCTGCAATTTGTCGTACATATCGATTCCTCCAATCAAATACGCGCCTCGTCAAAGGGACGAAGGCGCGCTCGTGGTACCACCCTAATTTCCCCCGCAATCACGGGGTCTCTCCGGCTGTATCGGGCTTACCCGGCACCGACTACGCATCCCGCCTGAGCGGAACTTCCCCGATGCGGCTCAGGAGAGAACTTGACACGCGTTTGCCTGTGGGCCGCTCACAGCTTTGCGACCCTCTCTGTAACAGACGCCCGACGCT
>CAZJYV010000115.1:0-6147 GCA_964550295.1 uncultured Clostridium sp.
GAGGTGGTTCGGTAACAATCATTCAGCTAATAGCTAATAGTGAATAGTGAATAGCACGTGTAGGGGCGGCCCAATGTGGCCGCCCTTTTCATTGTTCGGGGAACCCGATTGTAGGGGCGGATATCATCCGCCCGCGGTTTTATGAACGGCGCGGAAGGGACAACCGGGCAACGGGGATTCCGGGCGGCCACATTGGGCCGCCCCTACTTGCCGGAGAGTCCATTCTTATCAAGGCAAACGTGCTTCAAGCAGTACCGTCCCCGTCGACAACAGCTATTCACTATTCACTGTTAGCTGTTCGCTCCACGTACCCCACGTACCCGACGTACCCGACGTACCCCACGTACCCCACGTACCCGACGTACCCCGCGTACCCCGCAAACGGGCGGCCACGCAAACGGACGGCCACATGGGGCCGCCCCTACATTTATCACCCCCCCTGCGGCACATCGCGAACAGAATGGGGGACGGTCCCGTTTTGCGTGGAAACAACGCCCGTTATGCCGCAAACGCATTTCGGAAAACGGCACCGTCACCCCCGAATGCATCGCCGCCCCTACATGCGCGGTTCGTACCCCACGTCACCCACGTCGCCCACGTCGCCCACGTCGCTTTTTGCCGCTTTGCTGCAATCATTCTGCATCTATATTGCGCTTTACCGATGGAATTCTTTCGGTTATACTTTTGTATGACGGAACAGTCCTTTGAAGCGTCCCCAAATAAGGGGGGCGCTTTTTTGCGCTGTCCGTCCATTCTTCTTTTTGGGGGTTCTCAATGATCAAGGATCAACCGGCAATCCAACGAACCGCGGGCTTCGATCTGCCCATCGCCGCCATCCCCACGGATGAAAAGATGGAACGCGCGCATCTTTCGGGCGTGAACGCGTTCACGCTCCTCCTGCATGATTACGGCGAGGCAAGGATGCCCGTTGAAAACTTCATCGCGGAGGGGGTCACGCTGCTGGTCGGCGCGTCGAAAATCGGCAAAAGCTACCTGATGCTCGACCTGTGCGTCAAGGTCGCCTGCGGGCAGCCCTTCCTCAACATGAAAACCGAAAAAAGCCCCGTTTGGTACTTTGCGCTGGAGGATTCCCCGCGCCGCGTCAGGAAGCGTCTGCACCAGATCAGCGGCGGGCATGTGGAGGATGACATCGCCGATGTGACGTTTATCTTTGAAGCGCAGGGCATCAAGGATGGCTTTCTCGCGTCGCTGGAACAAAGGCTTGCCGCCCGCAAACAGGAGGGGAAGCGCCTGCCCGGCATGATCGTCGTGGACACGCTGCAGATGGTGCGCGGCATGAGCGGCGCTTCCGTCAACGCTTACGCCGCGGATTATCAGATCATCCGCAGCATGAAGGATACCGCCAAACGCTTCCGCGTGGCGATCGTTCTGGTTCACCACACGAACAAGCTCCACAACACGCAGGACAGCTACGAGCGCGTCAGCGGCTCAACGGGGCTGATGGGCGCGGCGGACAGCACCATTTTGATGGACCGCAGGCGCGGGGAGGCCACCGCGCGCATATGCGGCACGGGGCGGGACATCCAGTTTGATGAGTTTGAGATCGAGTTTGACGACGGCGTCTGGAAGCGCGCCGATAAGAAAAAGGGGGCGCCCCCCCTTGCGGACGACACCCTCGCGCAAACGCTCATCCTCGCCTACCAGAGTGCGGGCGGCGTCAGCGCGTTTTTTTCCTATGAAGCGATCAAAACCCTGTGCGAGGAAACCTTTGGCAAATCGCCCTTTTCAAACGGGCGGGAAGGGTACTGCCTGATTGCCGGCATGGAGGAGCGCTTCCGCAAGGAATACAGCCTGAAGCTGGAAGCGGGCGCGCAATCCCACAGCAGGCGCGGCGTTCGCATCAGCGCGGCAGCAGCGAATCGTGAATAGCGAATAGCTAATAGTGAATAGTGAATAGCTGATAGGGAATAGCGAATAACGCATGTAGGGGCGGCCCCGTGTGGCCGCCCGGGTGCTGATAGGGAATAGCGAATAACGCATGTAGGGGCGGATACCATCCGCCCGCGTTTGTATGGGCGGTTTGATCGGTTAAAGATCGTAGGGGCCGATCCTGTATCGGCCCGGATGCAGGGGCATAGGTAGGGGCGGCCCCGTGTGGCCGCCCGCAAGCGGCAAAAAGCGACGTGGGCGACGTGGGCGACGTGGGCGACGTGGGGTACGCTTGTAACGAATCAGTAATAAATAATAGTGAATAACTGATTTACTTAAACGCCGTTTCCGATTTCCGTTCACTATTAACTATTCACTATTAGCTATTAGCTGAATGATTGTTACCGAACCACTTCCTCCTCCGTCATATCAAACGTCGCAACCGCGTCCGCGGCGAGGATGTCCGCGCGGTCGGCGGCAAAGGCGCGCAGCGTTTCAACCTGCTTGCGCCAGCTATCCATGCTTCTGTGCCAGCGCGCGCACTCGTAGGGCATGTCGGCTTCAATCTCCCCTTCCATCGCGTCGATGCGGGCAAGCACGGTTTCGGTTGAAAAGGTTGTGGCAAGCTCGTGCCCGATGCGCGCGAGAAAGCGCGCGCGGAAGGAGGCGTTGGTCAACAGCGCGCGCATGATGATGTTGTTGTGTCCGCGAAGGTTGCTTCGCTCCCCCAGCAGGTCGTAGAAGGGACGCGCCGATGAGTTGGGCATGAACGCCCAGTCGAGGTCAAAGAACACCACGCGCCACTTCCCGTCCCCCTCACAGGAGCGGATGTGGCGGATGTTCGCCCAGTCGTGGTCGCCGCCGTAGGCGCGGGCGATGTAATAATCCATCAGGCTTTGCTCGTCGATGCGCTCAAGCACCCACGCGCACTTGGCGTCGTCGGAAAGGTCGCCGTCTTTGCGGCAGGCATTGAGCAGCTCAAACCAGCTGTCCCCCTCGCCGCGGATGGTGTAATCCCACCCCTCGATGACGGAAACCGATTCCCCGCTCACGTTCAGATGGGCGGCGGCATAGCCCTCCCGCACCCACTCGCGCACATAGTAAATGCCGTAGTAGTCCTCGTTGATGTAAAGGTTCACCGGGCGGTATGCCTGCACATAAAGCGTATTCATGTCGGATTGCCCCACGAGGGAGGTCATCAGTTCATCCCGAAAAAAGGCGCGCGCCTGATCCTCGCTGCCGCAGCGCAGCACCAGCGCGTCGAAGGAGGATATGCCAAGCCCGTCGAACAGCCCGTATTCCAGCGTGCCGTCGCCGTACATCTTTCTGAATTTGATCCTGAAGGATTTTTTCTTCAGCACCCTGCTGCCCGCGCCGAACATGCTGACGCCGCAGTCGGCGGAAAACGCCTGTTTGCCGCTTTCGAAAAGGGCGAGGTTGATTTTCACCTCGCGGCTGCCCATGTAGTTTGCATAGATGCTGCCGCTGCCGGTGACGGTTCCCGCAGGGGCGGTGATCTTCAATACGGGCAGAACGTAGTCCGGCTCGCCGATGAAGTAGTTGAGCGTCACGGCAGGCGAGGGGACTTCCCCCGCGTAGGCACGGGCGCGCACGGCGCAGGTGGAGGGGATTGCAATCGGCGTGCCGTCATAGAGCGTGCCGCGCGTTTTCGTCGGTTCCGCGCCGTTTACGGTGTAGTAGATTTCCCCCTCGCCGGAGAGGGTGAGTTCCTGTGCGGCGTCGTACATGCCGGGCGCGAGGGCGCTTTGCGGCGCGGCAAGCGGCTGTGTCCGCCCCGCTTCGTTCGGCGCGCCGAGGGTCGGCGGCTGAAAGTAGGCGTAGGCATCCCCAACCCTGCCGTAGCTGACGTTCGACTCGAGCGACGGCACAAGCAGCGCGTCCGCGAACGCGCCGTCCGCACGGGTGAGGTAGAGCGCCTCGCCCTCCGCGCTCACCTTGAAAGGTGCGCCGTTGGAGGAAGCTGTGCCGTCTGCGGCAACGACGAACACGCCACCCGGTTCAAGCGTGATGGCGGGCAGGCGATAGAGATCAACATCATCCTTTGTGTCGGAAAGATAATACCCGTCAAGCGCAACCGCCTCGTCCGAAAGATTGACAAGCTCAATCGCGTCCGGCAGTTCCCCCGAAACGGAATACGCGCCCGCGTTCTTTGAAAGCACCTCGCTGATCACAAGCCCGTGCGGCAGGGCAGCGCGGTACTGCGCGTAACCCTCCTGCGTGTTGGCAAAACCGGGCGTGGCGCATTCGCAAACGACCTGCGCTGCATAGGATGCATCCGCCCCGAGCGCGGGGTAGTCGATTCTGTCGGCAAGGGCGCCGTCCGCGGTTGTGAGAACGAGCGTTCCGCCCTCCTTGGCAAGGTTGAAGGACAGGTCTTTTCCGCACAGCAGCACGCAGAACGCGCCCGGCGCGAGCGTTCCCTCGGGCAGGCGGCATTCGTAGGGATGGAATGCGTCCCCGGAAAGATAATAATCGTCAAGCGCAACCGCCGTGTCCGACGGATTAAAAACCTCAACCCAATCCGCAAAGCCCTGGAGAAAAAACGTTTCGTTATCCGCCATGATTTCGCTGATCATCAGCGCGGGCGCGATTGTCTGCGCCTGTACCTGCGGCGTTTGCTCCGCAGTCGGGGCGGGGGCGGGCGGCTGCGCGGTTTCGGACACGGGGGAAAGAAGTTCGCATGCGCAAAGCGAACCCGCAAAAAAAAGCACCGTTAAAAAAACAGAAACACAACGGATGAAGCGTGTCGGCATTGCAGCTCCCATGGAAAAGATATACAACATCATACCACAGCCGCCGCGTTCCGACAAATCCCCTCACCTTGACAAAAACCGCGCGCGCAAGGATAATATATTCAAAATGGATGGAAATTCTGATCAACATCAAGGAGGCAGTCAATGGGCATTATCAAAGCGGTGGTCGGCGCGATCGGCGGCGGGCTTGCGGACTCCTGGCTCGAGGTCGTCGAGTGCGGCGACATGGGGGACAATACGGTCTTTGCCAGCGGCGTCAAGGTGCGCGGCGGGGACAAACGCGACCAAAACGTGAAGGGCACGGCGGATACGGTATCCAACGGCTCCATCATCCATGTTTATGATAACCAGTTCATGATGCTTGTGGATGGCGGCAAGGTCGTGGATTATACGGCGGAGCCGGGCTATTTCAAGGTGGAGCATTCCTCCATGCCTTCGCTCTTTGGCGGGCAGTTCGGCGATTCGCTCAAGGAAACCTTCCAGAGAATCAAGTACGGCGGCACGCCCTCGTCTTCGCAGAAGGTGTTTTTCCTCAACCTGCAGGAGATCAAGGGCATCAAATTCGGCACGCGCAATCCGGTCAACTACTTTGACAACTTCTATAATTCGGAGCTGTTTCTGCGCGCGCACGGCACCTATTCCATCAAGCTGACCGATCCTTTGAAGTTCTACGCGGAGGCGGTTCCGAGGAACGCGGACAATGTCGATATCAACGACATCAACGAGCAGTACCTCAACGAGTTCCTCGAGGCGCTGCAAAGCGCCATCAACCAGATGAGCGCGGACGGCATCCGCATCAGCTATGTGACAAGCAAGGCGCGCGAGCTTTCCAAGTACATGGCAGACACGCTCGACGCGGACTGGAACCAGGCGCGCGGCATGCAGGTGCAGAGCGTGGGCATCGGCTCCCTCTCCTACGATGAGGAAAGCCAGAAGCTCATCAACATGCGCAACCAGGGCGCGATGCTTTCCGACCCCTCCGTGCGCGAAGGGTATGTGCAGGGCGCGATGGCGCGCGGCGTGGAATCCGCCGGCAGCAACACGGCAGGCGCGGGCGCGGCCTTCATGGGCGTGGGTCTGGGCATGAACGCGGCGGGCAACGTCGCGGGCGCGTTCTCCTCCTCCAACCAGCAGCAGATGCAGAACCAACAGCAGCAGCAGGCGCAGCAGGCAGCGCAAACGGCGGGCGGCTGGAAATGCACCTGCGGCGCGCAGAACACAGCAGGCATGGCCTTCTGCCCGAATTGCGGCGGGAAAAAGCCCGAGCAGCAAGCCCCCGCGGCGGCAGCCTTCTGCACGAACTGCGGCGCGAAAATTGAGGCGGGCGCGAAATTCTGCCCCGGCTGCGGAAACAAGCTGGGATAATAGATCATTGACAATTGATAATTGACAATTGACAATCAAGAACGAATGACCAATTGACAATCATGTAGGGGCGGCCTTTATCAGCTAATAGCTAATAGTGAATAGCGAATAACACGTG
>CAZJYV010000116.1:0-554 GCA_964550295.1 uncultured Clostridium sp.
CCACAAACTGATTTCGAGTCAGCCCCGTTATGACCGCTTCGATACCTCTCCATATATCTGTTCCGGGAAGTTAAGCTTACCCGGAAACGAAAATGATTATACAATAAACAACCGTTGAATGCAAGCGTAACAGAAGGGTTAAGGAGCGCATAACATGGATTACCGGGCTATACGCGCGAACCGGTTGCGCGTGTGGTTCGCAAATCAGTCAAGGAGGACACGATCGTGTATAGAACAACCGTATGCGGCGGCTCGATGGAAGGGTATGCACCATCGCGCTGCAGCGGGGCGGCAACTGTGCCGGCGGGCTCTGCATGTCAGAGCGATATTTGCGGCGAGAACATATGCGCAACGCAGCAGCTTGCGACGCTGAGCATGGAGAACCAGGCGTATGTTGATGGTTTCTGCCCGCCCGATGCACTCGCCTGCGGCACCATGTTCCCGTGCCTTGTCATGTGAAAGGAGAAAGTTCAATGGATAGCAGTCAAATGACACTGATGAACAAAATCATGGAATATCAGTTCGTGTGCGTGGAGTTGAACCTTTATCTTGAC
>CAZJYV010000116.1:564-6124 GCA_964550295.1 uncultured Clostridium sp.
CGCACCCGGAAGATGAGGCGGCACGGGCGGATTATTTGTGCTATGGTCAAAGGCTCAATGCGATGCTGGATCAGTATGCCGAGCTTTACGGCCCGCTGATGAACTTCGGCCACATGCCGACGGAAACAGGCTGCTACGTAACGTCCAAGTGGCCGTGGCAATAAGGAGGAAATATGTGGATCTATTCGAAACAGTTGGAGTACCCGGTTAACATCACCAAGCCAAATCCGGGCATGGCAAAGCTTCTTATGGCCCAGTATGGCGGGCCGGATTCTGAACTTGGCGCAGGTATGCGTTATCTGACCCAGCGTTTCACCATGCCGGACGACAGGTGCAGGGCCACTCTGAACGACATCGGCACCGAAGAGTTGGCGCACTGGGAAATGATCGGCACGATGATCTATCAATGTATGCGTGGGGCAAGCAGCCGGGATCTCGAATGCGCGGGGCTGCTCGGCTATTATACCATGCACGACCACGGCGTATTTCCGTGCGACCCGAACGGCGTGCCGTTTATGGCATCGTACATTCAATGCACCGGCGATCCGGTCGCCGATCTCGTCGAAGATCTTGCGGCCGAGCAGAAAGCGCGCGCAACATACGAACATCTCATGACCATTACGGATGATCCTGCGCTGCTCGATCCGCTCAGATTCCTCCGGGAGCGCGAGATCGTTCACTTCCAGCGTTTCGGCGAATGCCTCAACATCGTGCAAAGCATGATGGGGCCTGCCCCCGCAAACGGTGCAAAAAGCGCTTGCGGAAGAAGATAAAACGCAAGATTCCTTTCATCGAAGGATCAGCCGCAGAGAGCAGGGCAAGACCGGGTCTCGGCGGCTGTTTTATTTTACGGCGCGCTGCGCTGTACAGATGGCTTTCGCTTCTTGCGCGGAGGGCGGAGGCCGTATATTTGTCCGTGTCCGCGCATAGTTTATGCTGAATCCACACATCGGGGGATCAGCACATGAAAAAGCGGCGGCGGAACGGGATTGTCATCAATTTATTCCTCATTTTTCTGATCGTGGTTTTATACGCACTAACCGGCGGCGGCGACGTCATACAGACTATGGCGTCCCTGTACGCGGGGCCCGTTTACCGCGGCGGCGCGGAAGATGCCGTGGGGTTCGAGTTTGCGGTTTCGTGGGATGCTTCCGCAATGACGGATATTCTCGACGCACTCGCACAAAAGGGCGTGCGGGCAACGTTTGCCGTGAGCGGAGAGTACGCGCGCCTTCGTCCGGATATCGTCAAGCGCATCGCGGACGAGGGGCATGAGGTTGCCACCATGGGGGACGTGCCTTCCTTTGACGGGAACGCATCCGAAATCCGCGCTGACCTGGAAAAGTCACTTTTAAGCATCGCGGATGCCTGCGCCGCAGCGCCTGTGCTGTATTATTCGGGGGCGCGGGAGATCCCCGCTTCCGCGCGCGCGTCAAGAAGGCTCGGCCTGACACAGATTTTATGCACGATCGATTTGCGCTGCGCTTCCGGCAGCGCGCGGGATATTGTACAGCGCGGATTGAACGAACCGATTATCGGCAGTATAATATTGATACAGCCAACGCGCGCGGCTTGCGAAGCGCTGCCGGGGCTGATCGAAGGATTATGGGAGAAAGGGATAAGGGCTGTTACCGTATCGGAGGTGATCGGCCCGGGATAACGGATGATTTGGCATGATACGCTCGACAACGGCATCCGTGTCGTGAGCGAAAGGATGGAGCACTACCGCTCCGTGTCGTTGGGCGTTTGGGTGGACGCGGGGTCGATCTGCGAAAACACGAAGGAGGCGGGCGTTTCCCATTTTATCGAGCACATGCTCTTCAAAGGCACACAAACGCGCACCGCTTCGGATATCGCCTCCGAAATGGACGCGATAGGCGGCAACCTCAACGCCTTTACCGCCAAGGAATGCACCTGTTTTTACGCGAAGGTGCTCGACGAGCACATCGATCTTGCGGCGGACATGCTCTCGGATATCCTGCTTCACCCCAAACTTGCACCCGAGGATATCGAGCGCGAGAAGGGCGTGGTCGTTGAGGAAATTCATATGACGCAGGACTCGCCCGAAGATGTGGTGCACGAAACGCTCTGTTCGCTGCTCTACGCAGACACGCCGCTTGAGAAGCCGATCCTCGGCTCCGAGCAGAGCGTGCGCTCATTTACACGCGAGTCGATCGAAAGCTATATGGACAGGTTATACCGCGCGAACGATATCGTGATCGCCTGCGCGGGCAGCATCGAGCGGGACAAGCTGATGCAACTGCTCAATGCGCGCTTTGCGGCGGCTAAGACAGGCGGCGGGCGGGAACGCAAAGCAGGAACTTACGGCGCAGGCCGCAGGGTTAAAAGCGTTGAAAAGGATGTGGAGCAGACGCATATCTGCATGGGTCTGCCCGGTTTTGCAGCAAATGACGAGCGGCGCTACGCGATGCTCGTGCTCAACAACGCCTTGGGCGGCAGCATGTCCTCCCGGCTGTTCCAGAAGATCCGCGAGCAGAAGGGTTTGGCTTATACGATCTATTCCTATCCGACCTCCTATGCGGATACGGGTTATTTCGCTCTGTACGCGGGTACGAGCGCGGATGCATCGGCGCAAGTCGCAAAGCTTGTACTCGAGGAGCTTGCCCTGATCCGCAGGGAAGGCTTCACAAAGGCGGAGTTCAAGCGCGCGAAGGATCAGATCCGCGGCAACTACCTGCTTGGGCAGGAGAGCACAGGCTCGCGAAGCTCCGCCATCGGCAAAGCCGAGCTGTTGCTCGGAAAGGTGATCGAGGAGGAGGAACTGCTCGCCCGGCTGGAAAACGTCAGCGAACAGGATGTCCGTGATATTATCCCCGTCGTGCTCGACGAGCAAAAGCTTTGCGCGTCAATTGTTGGCAGACTTGGCAAGGAAAGCAAAGAAATTGAAACAATGGTCATTGGCTGATTAACAAATCCGGCTTTCGGTTGTACAATAATACCATCTATTTTGAATCGGAGGCCTCTGTGGACAAGCTTGAAACCATATTCGCCATGCAAAAATCCCTTAACGACGATATCGTGAGGCTGCGTTCGCTAGAAGGGATCGCGGACGAGGAATGGATCCGAAAAAACGTGCTTGCTATGGTGAGCGAGCTGGGCGAGCTGCTCGACGAGGTCAATTTCAAATGGTGGAAAAACGAAAAGCCCGTTGACGGAAAAGCCGTCCGCGAGGAACTCGTTGATATCCTGCATTTTTTTATCAGCATGTGCCTGAAAGCAGGCATGGATGCGGACGCTCTTTTCGACGGATACGTCGCCAAGAATCAGGAGAACTTCGACAGACAGTACGGCCGCTCCGCGAAACCAGGCTACACTGTCGGAAAGGACTCGTAATGGCGCGCCGGTTCCGGGTAAAAGGCAGGTTTTATGTGTTCCTGATCGCGTCTATTTTGGTCGGGGGCGTCATCCTCGGCGTTATCCTCAACGGAAGGAACGCCGGGATCGTTCGTGCGGGCGTGATGAACGCGCACCTCGATGCGACTGTCGTGTTCATACGGGATGAGCAGAGCGTGGGCGTGGATAAATACGACCGCGTGAGTTTTTATGTGGATGAAGGTGAAATCGTCAGCGCCGGGCAGGATGTGGCGCTCGTCTATAAATGGGGCTATTCGGATGACATGATGCAGTCCCTTCTTACGGTGGAGGGGCAGATCTATTCCGCGCAGACCGCGCTTCTGGCCGGCGTGGAGAACGCCGATCTCGCGAGCATCGAACTGCAGATTCAGCAAAAGCGCCTCGCCATTCGTTCCACTGCGCTGGGCGGCGGTGCGGATGACCTGCTCATGCTGCAGCGCGGGCTTGCCGATCTGCTCAACCAGCGCGCCGTATTCCTGACGCAGACCGTGCAGCCCACGACCGCGTTGACGGAATTATACGACACGCAGGCGGAGCGCCAGACACAGTTAGATACATACCGCGAAAAGGTGGCCTCCGCGGGTTCCGGCAGGGTCAGCTTTTATTTTGACGGTTACGAGCAGATCCTCAACACCGATAAACTCGGCACGATCAACGCTTCGCTCCTGTCAAGCGTCGTATCCGGTTCGTCCGATCTTCTTCCCGGCGCGTCGAGCAACCTCGTTTACAGGCTCGTCAACCCAAACCTCTGGTATCTGGCTTTTGTAACACCCAGATCGCAGGGGCTTCGCCTGTGCGCGGGCGAGCGCTACACCGTGACGTTTACGGAGGGCGGCACGCAGTTTGAAGGCACGGCCATGAGTGCCGCCGTATCCGAAGGGGGCGTGCTGAATCTGATTGAGTTCACCGCCGATATGGGGAATCTGTTCCGCACGCGCAAGCTTAAGGCGACCGTCACTGCGGAGCTTTCGGGGTATCTTGTGCCGCTTCCGTTCATCAGCGTAAAGGACGGCGTCGCAACCGTTACGGTTGACGGGGGCGATTCGGAATATTCGGTTGAGGTGAACGTCATCGCAACGGACGGGGACGATGCGCTCGTCCGCGCCGTCGATGCGAACGGCAGCCTTGCCGCCGGGATGAGGTGCGTGAAACCGTGAGCATCAGAGAACAGTATCTTGAAGTTTTGGATAACATCGAAAACGCTGCAAAACAGGCCGGCAGACATCCGAAGGAGATCACCCTGCTCGCCGTGACGAAGTTCGTGGAAGCCGCCCGCGTACAGGAAGCGCTTGCGCTCGGCGTGAAGGACGCGGGGGAGAGCCGCGTGCAGGAGCTGACCGGCAAGCTGCCCCTTTTTGAAGAATACGGGGCGCGCGTACATTTGATTGGACAACTTCAAACAAATAAGGTAAAATATGTAATCGGAAAGGTTTCAACGATTCAATCTGTCGATCGACTCAACCTTGCCCAGGAGATTTCCCGCGAAGCTGTTAAAAATAGCCTTGCGCAGGATGTGCTAGTGGAGATTAATGTCGGCTGCGAGGCGCAAAAAGGCGGAGTCGTTCCGGACGAGCTTTTCCGGTTTCTCGAAATAATCTCAACGCTGCCCGGTTTGCGTATTCGCGGACTGATGTGCATCCCACCTGATGTGGGCGAGGAGGATGCAAGTCGGTATTTTGCGCGCATGCGGGAGCTGTTCGTTGCGGCGCAAGCCTGCGGGCTGCCTAACGCGCAGATGGACACGCTCTCGATGGGCATGAGCGGGGATTACAGGGCGGCGATCGCCGAAGGTTCGAACATGGTGCGCATCGGCACGGCGTTGTTCGGCCAAAGGCCTGCGTTTCCCGGCGGCAAGGCGTAAATACAGATCAGTCAAGCCGCATACAAAAATTATTTCTCCAAGCGCCAATAAAAAATTTTATTGAATGGGGGAATAACACAATGGCAGGGTTCATGAACAAGTTCCTCGAATACATCGGCATCGAGGAGAACGACATGGAGGACGAATATTACGCGCAGGAAGAGTTTGAAGAAACTCCCCGTGCGGACAACGTTGTGAAGATGGGCAGCCGCGCCAACAGGCAGAGCGCGTCCAACGGCAACGTCGTGAGCCTCCCGTCAGCGGCTCAACTCAAGATGATCGTTTACCATCCCATCAGCTATGAGGATACCCAAAACATCATCG
>CAZJYV010000117.1:0-6102 GCA_964550295.1 uncultured Clostridium sp.
GCCTGACTCGCCCACAAGGCCGAATGTTTCGCCCTTGAAGATTTCAAAGCTGACGCCCTTGACGGCAACGAACTTTTTATGTCCCTTGCCGAAGGTAACCTCCATGTTCCGTACCTGAAGAAGGACTTCCTTTTTTTGATCAGCCATTTCTCTGCCCTCCCGCCATGTTCTCGCGCATGTTGCGGATGTTCTTGATGTGCTCGGGCGGGTCGACCTTCGGCGCGCGCGGATCGAGCAGCCATGTACGCGCCTTATGCGTGGGCGTTACGTCGAAATACGGCGGCCTATGCATAAAATCGATCTTGAGCGCCTGCGGGTTGCGCGCCGCGAAGGCATCGCCCCGGATGGGATGAAACAGATTCGGCGGCGTACCTTTGATGGAATACAGATCCTCGCCCTTGACGCCAAGCTGCGGCAGGCTCGAAAGCAGCGCCCATGTGTAGGGATGCTTCGGGTCGTAAAACACTTCCTCCGTGGTTCCGAGTTCCACGATGTCGCCCGCGTACATGACGGCGATACGGTCCGCCACATTGGCGACCACACCGAGGTCGTGCGTGATATAAATGGTCGTGAGCTCGTATTTTTTCTTCAGGGACTTGATCAGGCTGAGAATCTGCGCCTGAATGGTCACATCCAGCGCGGTGGTCGGCTCGTCGCAGACGAGGATGCGCGGGTTGCAGGCCATGGCGATGGCGATGACCACGCGCTGGCGCATGCCACCCGAAAACTCGTGCGGATACTGACCATACCGCCGCTCCGGTTCGGGGATGCCCACATCGTTTAAAATTTCGATTGCCTTTCTCTTCGCACCCTCGCCGCGCAGGTTCTGGTGAAGTTTGAGCGCTTCGCCGATCTGCCAGCCGATGGTCTTTAAGGGATTCAGGCTCGTCATAGGGTCTTGCATCACCATTGCGACATGCTTGCCGCGGATGCTACGCCAGTCGTTATCCTTTTTCAGTTTTGCAAGATCGACGGGATGCTGGGGGTCGATGCCGTAATACAGGATCTCCCCGGAGTCGATCCAGCCGTTGTTATCGAGCAGACCGATAAAGTTTTTCGTCAACACGCTTTTGCCCGAGCCGGACTCGCCCACGATCGCGAGGCTTTCGCCCTTATAGAGCTCCATGTTGATCCCCCGGATCGCGTGGAGCACCTTTCCGCGCAAGCTGAATTTGACGTTAAGGTTTTTTACCGACAGGATGATTTCTTTGTTTTCCATAATCCGACCCTCCCCTTACACGTGGTTCTTCGGGTCAGCGGCGTCCGCAAACGCATTGCCGACCAGATAGAAACAGATCGTGATGATCGAAAGAATGATCGCCGGGAACCAGAGCTGATACTGGAGGCTCGGACTCATCATCAACTGACGACCTTTGTTAACGAGGTTGCCCAGGCTTGGCGTATCCGTGGGTAAGCCTAGGCCGATATAGGTCAGAAAAACTTCGGAGCTGATGGCGTACGGAATGGCGAGACCCATGCGCAGCATCACGACGGATACCATCTGCGGCAGCAGGTTCTTCACGATGACTCTGTGCGTCGGCGTGCCGAGGCAGCGGGAAGCAAGATTGAAGTCGCGGTCGCGGATGATGATGACCTGATTGCGGATAAACCGCGCAAGACCCAGCCATCCGGTCACACTCATCGCGATGATGATCGTTGAGATGCTCGGTTTCATGATGTACGTCGCAAGGATCAAAATGATCGTGGTCGGTATGTTGTCAACGATGTTATACAGCTCGGTGAAGAAAAAGTCGAGCTGGCGGACATAGCCCCAAAGCATGCCCATGATCACACCGACAAGCGCCTGAATAATCGCCACCATAATGCCGATATACAGCGATGTTCGCGTGCCCTGCCACAGCAGACTCCACAGATCCTGCCCGATGTCGTTTGTGCCGAAAATGTATACGCCGATGGGATCGTCGTAATGTTGCAGGGTTTTGAGCGCCTCAGGCATACGGTCAAAGAACAAGGTCCATTTGTACGATACACGCTCGCCAAACGGCATTTCCTTGAGCTGATCCTTCGTGATGTAGCTTTCCTTGATCGATTCGATCTGCAGCGTTTCATCCCAAATGATGTTCCACGTCGGCTTGCGGTTTCTAAGCTGCTGGCCTGCCTTTTTCGTTCCCTCAGGATAGTTGTTGATCGTGATGCCATCCCTCTGGTTGGGAAGAATCGGCTGGATGAAGGTAAACAGGACCATCACAGCCATAATGATCAGCATGGCCGTGGCGAGGCGATTCTTAAAGAACATGCGGACGGTGCTGCGCCAGTAGGAATAATTCGAGTAGCCGCCCCGTTCCGCGGCGGAAGCATCGTATTCCGACAGGACGAACACATTTTTATCAAGCTGCGACGCTTCCTCGATGGTCAGATCATCCTTTTCGTCGACCGTCATTTTATCGATGTTCTTGGCAATGCTTTCCTCTAGTTTGCGGCTGCGTTTTTCAGAAAAAGAAAACTTGCTGCTCATCTGGACCCCTCCTTCTTCGCAAAGCTGATGCGCGGATCGACGAAGCCCATGAGCAGATCGCCGAGCAGGAGACCGAGTATGCTCAGCGCCGCATAAATCACGATGAGGGCCAGCACCATGGTGTTATCTTGCCGCTTGACGACATCCACAAGCAAGCCGCCCATGCCCGGGATCGAATACAAAGACTCCACATAGATGGAACCCGAAATCGTCAGCAGAAGCGAGCCGGGGATGAAGTTTACAAGCGGTACCACGGAATTGCGGAATACATGACGGAACCAGATTGCGGTGTTCGGCACACCCTTTGCGCGGGCAAGCTTTATATAATCTTTGTTTGTTTCGTCAACCATATATCTGCGCAGCCACATCGCGTAACCCGCGATTGACGGCAAGGCCAGTGAAATGATGGGAAGAAGCATCGTGATCGGCTGTTCCTCTTTATACAGCAGGCTGATGTTCATCCACAGCGAGCCGTAGAGTTGAATGAACAGAAAATAAACGGCGTTTGGCACCGCCTCGATAAACACAATGTACGCGTTACCCAGTTTATCGATCAAGCCGCCCTTGCGTCGCGCCATCAACGCGCCGAGCGCCATACCCACAGGCAGGCTGACCGCCATGGATATGAGTCCGAATTTCATCGACACAAGGATTTTCGGCCCGATGATTTCCGTTATCTCAACATTTTTGCGGTATTTATGCGATATGCCGAGATCTCCGTTCACGATCATTTTAAAAAACCGAAATATCTGGATCGGCAGAGGGTCAAGCAAGCCAAGGTTCTTCAGACCCGTTTGGATCTGCGCTGCCGACAACTTTTCATAATTATCGAAATATCCTTCGATGGGCATCATTTGGAGCAAAGAGAAGATAATCGCGATGATGATTGCCAGCGTCAGCAGGGAGCGCAGCAATCGTTTGAAAGAGTATGCTAACATCGGTACTCCCTTCTGTTCTATCAGAACAGCTGCAGCAATTTACGCCATGGGATGGCGAAATATGGAGGCTCTGCCCCGCACGGCGCAGAGCAGAGCCTCATTGTCATTTCGGTTTTAGGTCAGCTGCTCACTCGAGGCCGATCGCAGCAGCCCAATCTGCATACTGCTGTTCGAACATTTCAGGAGTCATCGCAGTCGCATAGACCTTCTGGTACTTAAACCGGCTGGTCGCCTGACCGCAGGAAGAATACTCGCCCTCGAAGAGGTTGAGTTTGCTCACCTGGTAATCGCCGCCGGTGATGCCAAACGGGATGAGCATGGCATGGTTGATGTAGAACGCCTCGGCCTTGGCAAACGCCTCATAACGGGCATTTGTGTCGGCTGTGATCAGCTTGGCTTCGTCAACCATCGCCATGTACTGCGCGATGATATCCATGGTTTCGGCAGTCTTGGTGTTCTTGCCGAACTTTTCGGTGGTGTCATACGCAAAGTTGTAGGAATTGCCATCTGTGAACGGATCCGTCCAGGTTTCGGGATCCGCATAGTCAGCACCCCAGTTGCACTTGAGCAGCGCATAGCTACCGGTGCGGCGGATTGCACCGAGGAAGCCTGTGGACGGGCCGGGCACGACGACGACATCGATGAAGTCGGCGCCGAGGAGGCCTTCGAGCTGCTGCTCGACGACCGTGCACTCGCTGCCCCAATCGGTCATGCTGGAGTTATAGGAAATGGGGATCTTGATGGGGAACGTGCAGCCGGCGGCGGTCAGCTCGGTCATGGCGGCATCCTTAAACTGAAGGGCGGCCGCTTCGTCGAAGCTGTCCCGCGCGGTGATGGCGGCGAGGTCTCCATAAACCGTGTAGTCCTTGCCCTCGAACTGAGAGAAGGCCTTCGGGGTGATCGTGTTTTCGATCAGATCCGCGGCGTTGTTCGGATAGATCACGCTCATTGCGCGAATCCTGTCAAGGCCGTGGAAGATGGATTGACGGAAGTTTTCGTTGTTGACCGCGATGGACCAGTTGGCAGGCTCATATTCTTCTTCAAACATCGGCTCGAAGTTGAAAGCGAAGAAGTAGCTGTAGTCATTGGTTACGCGGTACTGAGAAACGTACTGGCTCTTCTCGGGATCGGCCAGCCATTCGTCAAGCAGCTCAGCGCTGATATCGCACTGGTCAACTTCGCCGCGCAGGTACATCTCAGGCGCGATGATGCTGGCTTCAGCGTTGTAGGTCTGGATGATCTGCTCGATGTAAACATTATCTGCATCCCAGTAGTTGGCGTTCTTGGTATAGATGCGCTCATTCTGGGGCTCATAGGTGGAAAGAAGGAAAGCGCCGCAGAACCACATCTTGGTATTGTCGATTCCGAAATCCGGACCAAGCTCTTTCAGCAGCTGGGCAGGAGCCGGCCAATAGCAGCCGTACTGGAGCGCGGTCGGGAAATACGGCCGGGGGATGCACATATGATACACAAGCGTGTAATCGTCAATCGCCTCGACACCGATCTGATCTGCAGTCACGGCGGGGACGATACTCGCTTCGCCCTGCGTGGGATCGCCATCCAGATAATTGCCTTCGGCATCCTGGAAACCGTCAAGCACGGCGGCCGTGTAAGCCCAATATTCCGAGGCATTGACTACCCAATCCTCAACAAGGTAGGAGTTGGACGCATCGTTTGCCGCGTCGCACACATACTGAATGGCGGCGACAAAATCGTTCGCGGTTACTTCGGCCATCTGGTTGCCCTGATAATCATACCAATAGGCACCCTGGCGGAGATGGAACGTCCAAGTAAGACCATCGTCGCTGACTTCCCAGCTTTCGGCAAGACCGGGGCCGATTTTGCCGTACTGATCGGGCTCGACAAGCCAGTCAACCGTGTTTGCGCCCACAACGAGGTCGTAGGTGTTGCCTGTGGACAGGTAATTCATCGTCGTCACTTCGGAGGTATACAGCGTACGATAAACCTGCTCCGCAGCAACCTCGCGGCCATCGGGTCCGTATTCAACGGAGGGCGTTGCCTCGACCGGTGCTGTCGCTTCGCTACCAACTTCGGTAGCCGCAGGACTCGTTTCCGTTGCCGGATTGGTGCCGCAGCCAACGAAGCAAGACGCTACCATAGCAATCACGAGCAGCAAGGCAAGTGTCTTCTTCATCATTGTTCTCTCCTTTAGATTTATTTCTCCAGCGCGATTGCGCCGGCAAGCGAGTTTTACACGACCTATTTTATACTAACAGAACGGAACAATCAACTTCATTATTATTAGTTTATACTTTAATTATGCAAATTTTGCTTGCATTTGGTATTTTTATGCAGCAATGTTATCCTGATCAAGCAAGGTCCAAGAATTTCGTTTTTTACACATTTATTACTTTTTATGCATATCACGAATCAGGCAGGTTTTATAAGCACACTGAGTATTCTAACGACTTGCAGTAAAGTTGTCAATAGAAAAATAGGTTTGCTGCGGCTGTCAGGCTGCGTTCACGCGATGTTTTGAATATTCGTCATTTGTTGTTTTTTTTCGCACCATCTAGTTCATAACCCGGCTTACGTTTAAGCATGCAGTTTAATATACATGTATGTATGCATTTTTCCATCCTTGCATACATGTATCATTATTGTTTGTAAATTCTCTCGTATTCGTCCTGCACTTAGTTCAAGAAAAGAGAGAACGTACGACGCATC
>CAZJYV010000118.1:0-6040 GCA_964550295.1 uncultured Clostridium sp.
TGAAGCGATCGAAGTGCCGCACCTGCGCGAGGGCGGCGACAAAGTCCGCTGCAAAATCGTAATTGCCCTCCTGCGTGTAGAATTTAACGGCAAAACCACGCACATCCCGCACCGTATCCGGCGAGCCGCGGAAGCCCGCCACGGTGGAAAAACGGGCGAACACCGGTGTGACGAGGTTCGGGTCGCTCAGGAAGTGCGCCTTTGTGAGGGGTGACAGGCTTTCGTATACCTGAAAATAACCGTGCGCGCCGGTTCCTCTCGCGTGGACGATGCGCTCGGGTATGCGCTCGTGGTCGAAGTGCGTGATTTTTTCGCGGAAGATAAAATCCTCCATCAACGTCGGGCCGCGCTTGCCGGCTTTGAGCGAATCGTCCGTGTTTGCAACGCCGACGCCCTGGTTCGTCGTGAGGGTGCCGCGATCGTGCGGGGTGATGGCGGCCTCGAGATCCATCGATTTTTGATTGATGATTTGCTGCTCCATTGAAAAGCCTCCGTTCTCAATTCCTGTCCCTTGTTTTTTCCAAAATGTCTTAAAATCATGCGGGTAAAAACGCCTTGCGGACGATGCCCGTTACGCCGGACAGTATGCAGAGCGGGTGTGTTTTGGTATAATAAAAAAAAGGTCAACTGATGCATTTTGCCGGGCGCAGACGGCGTGCGTGCGAACAATCGATAGGAACATGTCGGGCGATGTCTGACCGGAGGAGAAAATGACCTTTGAAGAACTCTATAATCGCCTTCTGAAGGCGAACATTGACGGAAATCTTGCTGAAGAACTGAATCTGGCTGAAAACAAAGGATATAATCCGCACCATCTGGATTGTTTGCTCCATCCGCAGAATCATCAAGTGGTCATCCGTACGGGGGCTTGCGAATGCTCACAGGATCAAAAGGAAACCTGCCAACGCGCCTGTATGTTCGATGCCCTGGTTGAGGGAAAGGATGGCAGCATCGATGTGCGGCAGAACGGATGCGTGGGCTGTGGCGACTGCATTCGCGCCTGTAAGATGGGTAAGCTTACGGAAAGCCGCGATGCGATGCTTGCAATTGATGCGGTTCGCAATCCAAATAAGCCCGTTTTTGCCATGATCGCCCCCGCATTTGTCAATCAGTATGCAAGCGGCACCGCCCCCGGAAAATTGCGAGCCGCTTTTAAAAAGATCGGTTTTACCGGCATGGTCGAGGTTGCGCTGTTTGCGGATATCCTGACGTTAAAGGAAACGTTGGAGTTTGAAAAAAACGTCAGAACCGAGCAGGATTTTATGCTGACAAGCTGCTGCTGTCCGATGTGGATCGCGATGATCCGTAAGATATATGCGCAGCTTGCCTCGCACATCCCACCATCGGTATCCCCGATGGTGGCATGCGGGCGGGCGATCAAAAAGATCTATCCCAACGCTGTAACGGTTTTTATCGGGCCTTGTATCGCCAAGAAAGCGGAAGCCAGAGAAGCGGATATAGCAGACGCAACCGATATCGTGCTGACGTTTCAGGAAATTCAGGATATTTTTGACTGTGCGGGCATCAACCCCGCCGATATGGAAGAGGACGACCGCGACCATTCATCCGAAGCGGGCAGGATCTATGCGGGCAGCGGCGGCGTGAGCAGGGCGGTGCGCAATAGCGTGGAGCGCATGTATCCGAACAGCGGTGTTCAAATTAAAACGCGCCATGCGGACGGCGTACCCGCCTGCAAGCAGATGCTCAACGACATTCTTTCCGGCAGCGGAAACGCGAATTTTTACGAAGGGATGGGATGCGTGGGCGGATGCGTGGGCGGACCGAAAGCCCTGATTCCGCGGGAAGAAGGACGTGAAAACGTGATACGGTACGGAAGCGAGGCAACGTATAAAACGCCGATCGACAACCCCTATGTGATCAAGCTGCTGCATCAACTGGGGTTGGAAACGCTTGACAGCCTGATTTCTGACAGCGATATCTTCGAAAGGCGGTTTTAACTGGCGCAGGCAATGCGCAGGCTGATCCTGATCCGGGCAACTGTAAATTTCATTTATCATTTGAAAAAACCCGTCCGAAACGCAACACGGACGGGCTTTTCATCGATTGGTACCGGTTTGCACGCTTGCTTGGGTGTGGCAGCCTCAGCGGACGGAGAAGATCTCCATTTTTTCCAGCCGGTCGAACGCGGTTTGCAGACGTTCCAGATTCACCGTGCAGCACACGCGCAAGTACCCTTCCGCGCATGCGCCAAAGCCGCTGCCCGGAAGCGCGAGCACATGCGCTTCCTTGAGCATCGCTCGGCTGACTTCAACCGAGGAAAGCCCGGTTTTTTTGATGTTGGGGAACAGGTAGAATGTGCCCTGCGGCGGATAAAGGACGGACATGTTGGGCAGCGCGTTCATCCTGCGCGCCGCGTAGTCGACGCGTTTGCGGTATTCTTCAACGAGCGGGGGCAGGAGCTCCCCGCGGTGGCGCAGCGCATAGATGCCCGCGCGCTGTGAGACGGAAGGCGCGGAATACACGATGTTTTCGTTGATGTGGCGGACGGTGCGGATCAGATCCGCATGAGCCACGATACAGCCGAGCCGCCAGCCCGTCATGGTAAAATTCTTCGAAAAACTGTTGAGGGTGATCACATGTTCCATGCCGTCGTCGAGGGCGGCGATGGGGCGGAACGGCTCGGTAAAACTGAGCGCCGTGTAAACATCATCCGCAACGATCAGGATATTGTGCGTTTGGGCGTATGCGATGAGGCGGCGCATGTTTTCCGCGCTGATGATGCAGCCTGTGGGGTTGCACGGCGTATTCAGGATAAAAGCGCGGGTGCGCGCGTTGGTGAGCGCTTCGAGCCTTTCGAAGTCAATCTGGAACCCGTCCTCTTCAAAGGAAGGCAGTTCGACGGCAATGCCCCTTGAAAGCGTGATCTGCTGCAGGTATGAGGCGAAATACGGGGCCTGCACAATCACCTCATCCCCATCGTCAAGGATCGCTTCGAGCACAAGGTGCATCGCGTGCAGCGCGCCGGCGGTGACGAAAATCTCCTCATCCTGCACGGCCATGCCGTAATCCTCACTGTAAAAATCGGCGATCGCCTTGCGCAGTTCGAGATCGCCGCGTGCATGCGTATACTTCGTGTGGCCCGCGAAAGCATCCTTCATCGCCTGCTCGATGATCAACGGGTTCGTGGTCAGATCGGGGTCGCCGATGCTCAGGTTGATGAGGTCGTCCGCGGAAGCTGCAAGCTCATCCAGATTGCTGAAGGCGGTTACATGATCCTTCCAATAGCGTTTGGCGATGAATGGTTTTTTCATTAAGATTCCTCCGCGTGTCCTCGGTCGGGTTTTCTATGGATTATAGAGAGAATTGCGGCGTATTGCAAGAGGAATATGACGTTTTATGCATATTGTTGCATCGTTAGGCCAACGTACGCGGCCCTCGGCGGACCGATGTTCCGCTGCATCCTTGTAAACGTCGGGCTGATCTTTTATAATCAGTATACAGGACGGATCCGGTCATGAGGAAGCGCCGCGTTTCGTGCTGCGCAGGGCTTTTTTGCGTGAGGTCATAGATGCAAAACCGTTTGCTGTCTGCTCTTTTTACGCTCATACTGCTTTTATCTCTACCGGGCTGCGCAGTGATGCCGCAGGACGGCAGCACCACCGTGCCCGCGTTTACGGCATCGCCCGACGTCGTGCAGTCCATGCCTGCGGAAACGTCGGCCTACGCGTATGAACATGCACTCCGCATCATCGACGATCATTACCGCAACTTCTATGAAATTTTCGTTGCATCGTTTTATGACAGCAATGGCGATGGCATCGGCGACCTCAAAGGCATCATCCAAAAGCTCGATTACATCAACGACGGCAACGACTTGACCGACGTGGATCTCGGCTTCAACGGCATATGGCTCATGCCAATTATGCCCTCGCCCAGCTACCATAAGTACGATACCACCGACTTGTGCGGCGTAGATCCCGCCTACGGCACGCAGGAGGATTTCAAAAACCTGCTGGAAGAATGTCACGCGCGGGGCATCACGCTCATCATCGATTTCATGATCAACCATACTTCGGTGCAGCATCCCTGGTTTTTACAGGCGGTCAGCTATTACGAAACGCTGGCGCCGGATGCACAGCCCGATTATGAAGATTGTCCCTATGCCGGTTATTATCATTTTTCTACCGAAAAGGCAGGCGTGACGGGCTGGCACAGGGCGGGGAGGAGCGCGTGGTATTACGAGGGCAAATTCTCCGACCGAATGCCGGACCTTGCGCTTGAAAACGAGGCGGTGCGGCGGGAAATCGAGCAGGCTGCTTCCTTCTGGCTGGAATTGGGCGTGGACGGTTTTCGCCTTGATGCCGTAAAGGAATACGTATCGGGGAGCCCGGCGACGAACATCGAAGTTTTGTCGTGGTTCAACGACTATGTTTTGAGCGTAAACGCCAATGCCTTTCTGGTAGGCGAGGCTTGGGAACCCGTTTCCGTCGGGTTGGCTCCGTATTACACAAGCGGTGTCGCGAGCTTTTTCAATTTTCCCCTCGCGCAGGCGACGGGGAGCGTGGCGGCCGTCATCCGAAAAGGGGACGGCGAAAAACTTGCCGCTATTCTAACACAAAGCGCCGAAACCTACGGCGCGGTTAACCCGAATTTGATCGACGCACCTTTTTTGAGCAACCATGATACCTCAAGAATCAGCGCGCACTACATGAACGACATCCGAAAAATGAAGCTTGCGGCGGGGCTTCTGCTCACCATGAGCGGAAGTCCGTTCGTCTACTACGGGGAAGAACTTGGTATGAACAGCCTGGGCGACCGGGATGAAAACAAGCGCCTCCCCATGCACTGGTCGGATACGGACCGGGTCGGAACGCCCAACCCCCCGGCAGGCGCGGATGATGTGGAGCAAAAATTTCCCGCACTCGACGTGCAAAGAAACGATCCCTATTCCCTGTTTCATTATTATCGGCGCGCTTTGCGCATCCGCAATGAAAACCCCGGGATCGCGCGCGGCGCGGCGGAGGCGGTGGAAGTCCTCACGGCGGGCGCGGTTTGCGCCGTGCTGAAAACGTATGACGAAGACACGCTTCTGCTGATCTATAACATCGGTGAACAAGGGATCGAGCTTTCGCTTGGCGGCACGGAATACGCGGCGTATGCGCTGTACGGCTACCTGACCGTTGATGAGGAGCGTGTGACGCTGACGGATACAACGCTTTGGCTGCCCTCGTACGCCATCGCCGTGCTCAGACCCTGAGCGAATGCGCCGGGTAAAGCCGTGCTTTCACAAGGGTGGCCGTTTGTGGTATAATAAAACAACCGATCACGAAATCAATCATTGACGAGGGAGCGTAGAAATATGGGGAAGAAACACGAAGCAGCCGAGCAGGATAAAATCCTTTGGCATGACCGCAAACGCATTTTAGGTATGCCCATCAGCTTCACCAAGTATGAGGTGGATGAAAGCAGGATGACCATGCGCAAGGGGTTGTTCCGTACGGAAACGGACGAGCTGCTCCTCTATCGCGTTCTGGATATCAAAATGGTCCGTACGCTGGGGCAAAAGATTTGCGGCGTGGGCACGCTCAGCCTGTATTGCGCGGATCAGAGCAACCGCACGCTGGAGCTCAAGAGCATCAAAAAGCCGGACGAAGTCCGCAAGTTTCTCAGCCGCATCGTCGAGCGGGAGCGCAACGAGAAGGGGCTGACCGGACGAGAGATTTTCGGCACGACGAACATCAGCGTTCAGGGGGACGGGCTTGACCCGGCTTTCACGGATTCGGACGGGGACGGCATTCCGGGCTGATTCCGGCCGAACCCTTTAATAAACCGTATTTCATATAAATTCATGCACATCCCATCGCTGAAACCGATCGGCGCATTTAGGTGGGGTGTGCTTTTTGTATTCCGACTGCTCGGAACAAAAGAAAGGGCGGACGAATCGTCCGCCTCAGCTTATCGGCAAAACCTCCAACCTGCTCCCTAAAAAAGCAGTCCTCTGAAAAAGAGTAAAATGATCAATTAAAAGAAAAGGAAAAGGTGGACTTAAATTCAGGGCAGAGCACAACCTAGAACCAGC
>CAZJYV010000119.1:0-5914 GCA_964550295.1 uncultured Clostridium sp.
CAGACCTCGATCTTGCCGTTACCTGCCGCAAGAAGGTCGACGAGGAGTTTTATCAGGCCGCAAGCCTGTTCTTCAAATAAACGAACAGCGCAGAAAGAAAAAGTCGCCCGGACTCACATGCAGAGGGCTATAGCGAAGCTGCGCCGCGGATCAATCCGCGGCGCAGCTCCTTATGGAGGATGAAAGGAAGAGGCTAGCGTTTGTTACACGGCGATTTCGCCGAAAAACAGGAGCTTGCCGTTTGCCCGCTCACAAGCGGCATAATCGAACATTCCGCCGACGCTTGCGCGCTCGATCCGCGCGCGCACCCCGTCGAAGATGAAAAAATCGCGCTCGACTGCTTCATTTCGCACAACGGCTTCACGCGCACGGTACGCATCGCCGCCGTTGCCCGCCGCGATATCCAGAATATCCTGCACGACAGAAGCGCCTGTGGGATCCTTGCCCGCGCCCTGACCGAAAAAACTCTGCACACCCGCATACCTTGCATGGAACGTGATGAGGTTATAATTGGATGGAACGTTCGCCTCGAGTGAATCCGCACGTACGAGCGCGGGCGCGACATACGCGTAGATGCCGTCCGCCTGCCTGCCCGCGTGCATGAGCAGTTTCACAACCCTGCCGCGCGCCTCGGGAAGCGCCTGCGCCGCGCGCGCGGCTTCCTGCCCGAAATGCTGGATGCCTTCTGTCAGCACCGCGTCCTCGCAGACGATGGCGTCAAAGGCGATGCTCGCGCTGATGGCGCACTTCCTTTGTGCGTCGTATCCGTTGACGTCCGCCGCGGGGTTTGCTTCGGCATAGCCGAGCGCCTGCGCCTGGCGCAGCGCGCCGGAATAATCCTCGCCCATGCGGTTCATCGCATCGAGGATGTAGTTTGTGGTTCCGTTGACGATGCCCGATACTTCCTGGATCTCGTCGCATCTTTTCGCGCGGTGCAGGTTATATAACCATGGTATCCCGCCGCCCGCCGAGGCGGTGAAGCGCACCTGCACGCCATGTTTTGCCGCGGCGCACATGAGCGGGGCATAGTTTGCGCAGATGAGCTGCTTGTTCGCGCTCACAACATGCTTTCCGGCTTCAATGGCCTTCATCACATACCCGTAAGCGGGATCCAAACCGCCCATTGTTTCAACAACCAGTTCAACTGAATCATCGTTTGTGATATGATGAATGTCGGATGTCATAAGCTCCTCGAAGCCGGCAACCGTTCGCAGATCGAATATTCGAACGACCTTGATCGCGCCCCGCGTGCGCTGCGCTGCGTCGTATACACCTGTGCCGACCGTGCCGAATCCGAGTATTGCGATGTTCATTCTGAACCTCCCGTGTCCTCAATGAGAAAACACTTGTTTTTGTATGATGGACAATGTATCATAGCAGAGGGCAAAAAGCAATACCTTTTTGGAGAGATTTATGGATTTATACACAAACGCGAGAAGCGATTCCGCCGGCGTGACAGCTTCGCAGGCGATCATAGCGGGGCTCGCGGACGACGGCGGCCTGTATGTTCTGCCGTGCCTGCCCCTGCTGGACGCAAAAAAAACCTGTCTTTTGGATGCGCAAGGCATCAGCCTCGAAGTGCTTCTTGCGCTTTTGCCCGACTATACGCGTGAGGCGATGCGTGGCATCGTCACCAGGGCCTATACGGGTCGTTTTGAAACGCAGGATCTGACGCCGCTCGTCCGCGTAGGCGATGCATGGGTGCTTGAGTTGTTCCGCGGGCCGACCGCGGCATTCAAGGATGTGGCGCTGTGCGCGCTGCCGCAGCTTTTGCAGGAAGCCAAAGCGATGAATGGGGAGCGGGGCGACACCATGATCCTGACCGCGACCAGCGGGGATACGGGCAAGGCGGCGCTTTCCGGCTTTCAGGATATACCGGGCATGAAAATCGCCGTGTTTTATCCGAACGGAGGGGTAAGCGCTATCCAGCGCGCGCAGATGGTGACGCAGGCCGGCACGAATGTTGCCGTGTGTGCGGTGCGCGGTAATTTTGACGATGCGCAGACCGCCGTCAAGCGCGCGTTCCAACGGTCGGCAGAGGAGCCTGCTTCCCTGCCGGAGGGGATGCGGCTATCGAGCGCGAACTCCATCAACGTGGGCAGGCTCGCGCCGCAGGTGATGTATTACTTCAAGGCATACGGCGACCTGATGCGCCAGGGCGTGGTCCGCTTTGGTGACGAAGTGGATTTCGTCGTGCCGACGGGCAACTTCGGCGATATCCTCGCCGGTTATCTGGCCAAGCGCATGGGTCTGCCTGTCGGCAGCCTTGTGTGCGCCTCGAACCGCAACGACGTGCTTGCGGATTTCATCAACACGGGCGTTTATGACAGGCGCAGACCATTCTATCGCACCGCCTCGCCCAGCATGGATATCCTCGTATCGTCCAACCTCGAGCGGCTTCTCTATTACGAATGCGGCGGCAATGCGGCCGGCGTCCGGGCGCTTATGCTGCGCCTCGCGTACGACGGGCGTTATGAGATCGGCATGGATATGCTCTACCGCATCCGCGATACGTTTGCCGCCTTCTCCTGCGATGATGAAAAAACGTTTTCAACCATCCGCCGCGTTTACGAAAAGCACGGTTACCTGATGGATACCCATACGGCGGTCGCATGGAGTGCCGTCGAGGCGCGAGGAACAGAAAGGCCGACGGTCGTGCTCTCCACGGCATCTCCTTATAAATTCGCGCAGGACGTATTCCGCTCGATCACGGGGGAATACGAAAAGGACGGCTTCACCGCGATGGAGAGGCTTTCCCGCGAGAGCGGCGTGCCCATACCCGGCGGTCTTGCCGGGCTGCGCGGCGCGCAGGAGCTTCACACGGACACAATCGATATCGACGGCGTGTTCGACTATGTGCAAAGGAAGGCGCGGGAGCTATGATTACGGTTCAAGTACCCGCAACAAGCGCAAATATGGGGCCCGGGTTCGATGCGCTCGGCATTGCCCTTTCGCTTTATGCGCGCGTCCGCTTCCATCAGAGGGAATCCGGGTTTGTCATCACCGGAACGGATGAGCGATATTGCAACGAGCGGAACCTCGTTTATGTCGCATACAGTGCGGCGCTGGCGTATATGGGGATATCGGGCGGCGGCGTGGGCATCCATATCCAAAGCGATATTCCGGTTTCCCGCGGGCTGGGGTCGTCGGCGGCCATGTATGTGGCGGGCGCGCTCGGCGCGGCGGCACTGTACGGGCGTAAGTTGAGCCGTGAGGAACTGCTCGCTGTTACCAATACGCTCGAAGGGCATCCGGACAATCTTGCCCCTGCGATCTGGGGCGGCTTCACCGCCGCGCTGACGCATGAGGGGCAGCCCTATGCCGTGCGGTGTCCCGTGGCGGAGGGACTGAAGCTGTGTGCGTTCGTGCCGGACTTCATGACCAGCACGCATGAGGCGCGTGCGGCGCTGCCCAGGACCGTTTCCCACGCCGATGCTTCCTATACGGTGGCGCATGCGTGCGCGCTTCTCAACGGACTGCGTACGGGCGACGACGCGGCGATCCGCCGCGCCGTATCGGACAGGCTGCACGAACCCTATCGGAAAACGCTCATCCCCGGCTTCGAGGCCGTCAGGAGCGCCGCGGAACAAGCGGGCAGCATCGCGTTTTTCATCAGCGGTTCCGGCTCCTCGTGCATGAGCATCTACCGAGATGAGAGTTTCCCGGCAAAGGCGAAGCACGCTGTCGCCCCGTTCGATGGGAACTGGCGCGTCCTGCCGCTGGAAATGGATATGGATGGCGCAAAGGTACTCGGATCGGACGACGCAACCGTATGCAACGGGGGAGCAGACTAATATGGAACAGAAAAACAGAAAAGAACTCAGGGAAGCTTATAAAAACCGCAAGGTTATGGGCGGCGTGTACGTCGTGCGCAACAGCGCAACAGGCAAAACGCTCGTGATGAGCACAACGGATTTGCCCGGCGCAGTCAACCGCTATGCGTTCGCGCGGCAGACAGGCGGCTGCTTTCATCCCAAGCTGCAAAAGGATCTGGAGCGGTGCGGCAAGGACGCCTTTTCCTTTGAAACGCTCGAAGAGCTTGAAAAGCAAGAGGATCAGACCGACGCGCAGTTCGCTGCGGATATCAAAACACTCGAGGAGCTGTGGTTGGAAAAACTCGATCCCGCCATGTTGTATTAACCGCAACCGGATAGAACAAAGCCCCGCGTTTCAAAAGGACGCGGGGCAAATGTTTTCCGGGGCGCATACTTTTCATCGGGGCGGTTTTGCTTTGCCCACATACATCATATGGTTGGAGTAGGCGTAATAAGCATTCTTGTCGCATAGGCGAAGCGAAAGATCGAGATAAAATTGCCTGACCTCCTCCGTCGCCCGTTCAAGGTCATAAAGCCGCGTCGCGGCGATGCCTTCCTGCCCGAACAGGGTCAGCTTTTCAAAGCCAAGCCGCTCGAAGAACGGCTCGATCTCCCCGCATTCCGTGAAGTTCGCGCAGGTAAACGCCTCGCCATGCCACGTTTTTTGTTCTTCCATGCGGTCGAAATAGGTCATGTCCCGCTCATGGATGATCTCGCCGGGACATTCGCTCAGATAGTAGTTCAGACCGCCGTAAAGCGATATAAACGACGCGGCCAGCACACCGCCGGGCGCGAGATGCTTTTTTGCTTGGCGGATGACCGTTTTCCGGTCTTCCTCGCGATACAGGTGATATAAAGGCCCCATCACAAGCACGCAGTCATAGACGGCTTCGGACGGCAGAAAGGAGAGATCGCGCGCGTCACCCTGAAAAGCCCGAATGGGAAATCCGCATTCCGCGGCTTTCGCTTTGGCAAATTCCACATTTCCGCCCGAAAGATCAACGAGGGTCACCTCATGCCCGAGGGAGGCGAAATAGAGGCTGTACCTGCCCGGGCCGCCGCCGATATCGAGGATGCGCGCACCGGGTGCGACGCAGCGCGCGAGCATGCGTTTGGTGATTTCAAACTCGAAGCGGAAGCCGTCCAGACGTTTCCATTCCAGCTCCGGCGATGCGTCGTAGTATCCTTTTACCGTTTCGCACTCATGCATAAGCGGCCCTCCTTTTGATGATTTTTCGCAGAGTATAGCGCGCGGCGTCGCCAGCGTCAAGGAGGTGAGTGAATATTATTGTGTGTGCGATTTTTATGCAACCCTGTTTTAAGCTGGGCGGCTTCGTGGTACAATGCCGGGGTATGATGAAGAACCTGACGGATAAAACATGCGTAAAAGCATATTTCGATGCCTGCGCCGCGCGATGGGACGCCGGCATGATCCGCGATGAAACGGTCATCGCCCGCATCTTTGACAATGCGGGTGTCCGCGCGGGTACGCGCGTGCTGGACGTGGCCTGCGGCACGGGCGTGCTCATCCCGGATTATCTGTCCCGCAGCGTCGCCTCGGTGACGGGGATCGATCTCTCGGGGGCAATGATTAAAATCGCGCGGGCGAAGTTCAGCGATCCGCGCGTGCGTTTCTTTTGCGCGGATGCGGAGGAAGCGGACTTTTCGGAACTGTTCGACTGCTGCGTGGTATACAATGCTTTTCCGCATTTTAGCAGTCCGCAAAAGCTGCTTGCGGCGCTGGCGCGTTGCTTGAAGCCCGGTGGGATGCTTACCGTCGCGCACGGCGCGAGCCGCGCCGTGATCAACAGCCTCCATCAAAACAAAGCGCCGGAGGTTTCCGCGGAGCTGATGAGCGGGGACGCGCTTGCCGCGCTGTTTGCGCCTTGGTTCGATGTGACGGTTCAAGTATCCGATGAGCGGATGTACCAGGTGGCAGGCCGAAAGCGGAGTTAATCCGCCTTGTTCGCGCTGTGTGCGGCGATGCGGCAGCCCCAGTTTTCCGCCCAGTTTTCGGGGTAACGCGAGGTGTAGGCGATGCCCTTTTCTTCATATTCCTTCCTGTGCCTGCTGAAATGCAGCGCCCAAAGGAAGGAAGG
>CAZJYV010000120.1:0-5901 GCA_964550295.1 uncultured Clostridium sp.
TCGTCAAAAAAGCGGATATCAAATCCGGCCGGGCGCGCCATCGCGGCAAGCGCAATCCCCACGTGGCCCGCGCCACAGATCATCAGCTTCGGCCGCGCGCGAAAAACCTCCGTGAGCAGCGCCATGTTACCTCCGCAGGCCATGCGCACGTCACCCTTGGCCAGATTGTATTCAATATAGTCGCCTTTGCCGCGCCGGATGCAGGCGAGCGCATGTTCGATTGCAACGCGTTCGATTGCGCCGCCGCCAATCGTGCCATAGGTTTCGCCGGTAACAAAAACAAGCAGTTTCCCGTTTTTGCGCGGAGAGCTGCCCGATGTGCTGACGATTGTGATAATCGCGTGGTTTCGCCCATCCTCGCGTGCCGCAAGGACAATCTTTAATAATTCGCTCTCTGTCATGATAACACGTTGTCGATGAGCATCAATAGCTCAAGCACACTCCTGAATTGCGTTTCGCTTTTTTGTTCCAACCAAACCAGGCGACCCTGCCAGCTTGCATTCTGGCGGAAAAGTACGTTAAGCTTGAAGGTTGCAAGTACAGGCTCCGCAGCGCTGCCGCAGACGGATTCCGTCAAACAGGATGCGCCGCTTGGCTTAAAACTGCGGCTTTCCATCGCTTTTTGCGGATAACCGAGCGAATCGAGCAGCTCTTCCACAAGCATGAGCATTTGGATGACATTGTCAAAGTGCATCTCATGCTCAAAGTACGGATTGGAAAGCGTGCCCCGAAGCTCTTTATCCGTATAGGATGTGATCTTCAGCAGGCTCGTTTTAATCTCATACGGTATAAAGCCGTTCGTCAATCCGTCCATCGTTTGTCCCTCCGGCCTTGGGGGTATCCCTTGGCTTTTCATGACTTGATTATATAGGCTTACAGTTACACGAGCGTTACAAAAGAGCGTTTCGCTTTCCTTTTTTTGCGAGAAAAAACAAAAAAAACATTCAATACCGCAATATGTGATGTTTTCTGTCAAGCGTTATACCATATTATGTACCGGACGAACTATTGCTAATTTTTCCTGGATGCGGTAAAATATGAAAACAGGTTATCAGGTAACAATCTTTAATTTGCATCACTTTCAGGGGGGCTGCGGTGGATACTGCCGGCAGTATGCTTCAAGTTTATATGTTGGGTGAGTTCTCCCTCGTATACGGCAGCCGCAAGGTTGACGATCAAAGCAGTCGCTCAAAAAAAGTCTGGACGCTCATTCAATACCTTCTTGCCAACCGTCTGAAAGACATCTCCCAAAACGACCTGATCGAGGTGCTCTGGCCGGAAGGCGAGGAGATCGGTGATCCTGCGAATACACTTAAAACAATCGTACACCGCGCGCGGCAGGCAATTGACGGGTTGGCGTATGACGACGGCAAAAACATCATCCTCTACCGCAGCGGAACTTATGCGTGGAACAATGACCTGCCCGTCCGGGTGGATGCGGAGGAATTCATCGCCCTGTGCGACGAAGCGGAACAGACATCCGGAGATGCAAAGCTTTCGCTTTTGATGAAAGCGCTCGCCCTTTATCATGGGGATTACCTGCCCAAGTCTTCCTTCGAGCCGTGGGTGATGCCGCTGAGTTCGTACTACCGCACACGGTATATTCAAGCGGTGCACAGCGCGGTAGCCATGCTTGACAGCGCAGGCAGGTTCGGCGATATCGTATCCCTCTGCCGCCGCGCATCGGTTATCGATCCGTATGACGAGTCCATTCACCTTGCACTGATTCAGGCGCTTGTTGCAACCTGCGCGCAGCAGGAAGCCATGAGCCATTATAATTATGTGACCGAAATGTTCTTTTCGCATTTTGGCGTAACGCCCTCCCCGGAACTGACACAGCTTTATAAGGAAATCGTGCGCACCAGCAAGATTACGGAAATGGACCTCGGCGTCATCCGCGAAGGTCTTGCCGAAAGCCAGCTCATAAACGGCGCATACTATTGCGAATATGAGTTCTTCAAGGATGTATACCGAATTCAGGCGCGCAACATCAGCCGGAACGGGCAAACGGTCCATGTTGCTCTCATTTCCGTGCTGGATGGGTACGGCAAGAAACTCACGCAGGCTAAGATGAACACGGCGATGGAGCGTTTGCGCGAGGTCGTCACAAAATCGCTCCGTCAGGGGGATGTGTTTACGCGGTACAGCGTTTCGCAATATCTTCTGATGCTGCCGCTTGCGAGTTATGAAAATACAGAAATGGTCCTGAACCGCGTGATGCGCAACTTCAGGCATGCATACCCCAAGATGGAGATGTTGCTGCATTTCAGCGCACTGCCCCTCGATCCCATTCTCTGAGGAGGGGGAAAATCATGATCCGTGTCAGGGAATTTCTTCAGCTCGAACCGTTTCTTGAGTTCGAGCTTTTGTCGGGTGAAAAAGGGCTGGATCAATCCGTCACCAGCTTCGCCGTACTCGATTATGAGATCGATTCGGGAGATTATTCCGCCTTTGTCAACGGTGAGTTCGTCATATCGAGCCTGCTTCTGGTGAAGGAGCTGGCGGATAAAGCAACAGCGGCGGTGCGCAAGCTGATCGAGCGCGGCATCGCCGCGCTTGCCGTGCGGGTGTTCGAAAACGCAGCAATTTCCGAAGAGATCAGAGCGCTTGCAGACGAGGCGGGCATCCCGCTGTTTGTGTTTCGCAAAGCCTATGTGAACGATCTTTTTATCGCCGCCAACAATTATGTGCGCGCAAGGGAGCGCAGCGAATACGCATCTAAAAAGCTCGACGAACTTCTGGGTCTGCCTTGCGGGGGAAGCACGCCCGCCGCAATCGTGCGCGGGCTCGATCCCTTGTTGCTGCCGTGCTGCACGGCGGCATTCTGCGTTTGGGCAAAGAACGATCCGATCAGCGCGGCAACGCTGCGGCTTATGGAGCGGTATTCCGTATCCTCTCCGTCCGGCAGACGTATCTTCATTCCATACGCAGGCGGCGTGCTGTTGCTGGTTTCCTCTGATGAACCGCATAAAGCAATCCTATCCGAAGAGTCCGTCGCGCAAGCATTCCGCGATATCGGATACGATCCCGCCCAATGCCGCGCGGGCATCGGGTCGACGGTATCCGGTTACGAGGAATACGGCATAACCGTTTCTGAAGCAATCCGCGCGGTGCGCGCGTGTCCGATTCTTGAAAAGAACATGCTCCGCTTTGAGGATGCCGGCGTTTACCGGTATCTCCTTGCCGCTACGGAGGATCGCTCGGTTAAAAAACTCTGCATACAGGCGGTTGGGGTCATCGAAAGTTATGACCGCGCCAATTCCTCCGAGCTTCTCGAAACGCTCGCGGAATACGTCCGCCGCCGGGGTGATGTGCGTTCATCCGCGCAGGCGCTTTTTCAGCACCCGAATACGATTCGGTACAGACTAAAAAAAGCCGCTTCCCTCCTCGGCATGACCGGGGATGTGTACGAGCAGCTTTTCGTGATGATGAGCGTATATCTCCTGGACAGATGAGCTTCAACCGATCATAAGTCTGACGAATTCCGTGCTGTCCTCGGCGGTTATTTGCGGTTTGAGCGTGCAGCCGCCGAGCAGCGTGAAAAAGAGACCCGCGTGCGCGCGTATTTGCCGCGCCTGCGGCAGGCGCAGCTTGAGCGCCCCCACCTCGAACATAACCGTCCATTTCTCAAGCGACGAGGCGATGATGCCTTGCACTGCTGGATCATCCAGACAGCCTTCCGCAAAGAGCACGGCGTGCAGTTTCCGCTTGGCGGGACTGCTTAAAAGCGCTTCCGTCAGCGTAAGGAGCTGACCTGCCGGTTCTGCCTCGCGGGAGACGGTCTCCACCCAGTTGAGCAGCGCGTCCGTTACGGAATCGCAATAGCACTGCGCAACGTCCGCGGTCAATTCCTCTTTCGCCGGATAATAATAGTAAACGGTTCCCTTGGCGATATCCGCGGCGGCGGCGATATCGTTCAAGCTCGTGCCATGCACGCCGGTGCGCGTGAAAAGCTCGGACGCCGTCGATATGATTTTGGACCGGACGCTGTCGTACCCTTCGTGCTTGCTATGCATGGTTTCACCTCCGCATGAACATGCTTTCAGTATAGTTTGCCTGCAAAAAAAAGGCAATAAAAAATGCATGTATACTTGTTTTTTGTTATGCATGTATATATCGCACGAAGGGTTGAAACATAACCTGAAAGGTAGTAAGTTATTTAAAGAAAAGGCTTTTTCTAAAGCCTGTCTGATTATCTTCGGAGGACTGAAACATGCAAATCGTGACCAAAGGCGTCGCCGGAACCATGGAATCCAGCGACATCATCGTCCGCATCGAGCCGAACCGGCAGGAGGGGGTTACCCTGACGCTGACGAGTGCGGTGATGCAGCAATTCGGCAAGCAGATTGAGAAGGTCATCCGCGACACCCTCGCTGAAATCGGCGTGACAAGCGCGTCCGTGGACGCGGTGGATAAAGGCGCGCTCGACTGCACGGTGGCGGCGCGTGTGAAGGCGGCGGCTTACCGCGCTGCGGCAAGCGAAGCCTTCGTGTGGGGGATAAAAAAATGAAATTAAGACGCAGCATGCTATTCGTTCCGGGCAACAATCCCGGCATGGTGCGCGACGCACATATTTACGGCTCCGACTCGATCATGTTCGATCTGGAGGATTCCGTTTCCGTCAATGAAAAGGACTCCGCGCGATTTCTTGTTTACAGCGCGCTGACACAGCTTTCCTACGGCTCGAAGGAACTTGTCGTGCGCATCAACGATCTTTCCAGCGGGCTGGGCATACAGGATCTCGAGGCGATTGTGCGCGCGCAGCCGGACGTGATCCGCCTGCCGAAAACCGAGTCCGCGCAGGACGTCATCGACTGTGAGCGCGAGATTGAGCGCATCGAGCGCGCGGCGGGCATCCCCGTGGGTAAAACCGGCATGATGGCCGCCATCGAAAGCGCGGCCGGCGTGCTCAACGCCAAGGAGATCGCCTATGCCAGCAGGCGCCTGATCGGCATTGCGCTGGGCGCGGAGGATTATGTAACCGATTTGCGGACCACGCGCAGCGACGGAACGGAATTGTTCTTCGCCCGCTGTATGATTCTCAACGCGGCCCGCGCCGCCGGAATCGACGCGCTCGATACCGTTTATACCGATGTCAATAATGAGGAAGGGTTCGTCGCTGAGGCGGAGCTGATCCATAAGCTCGGCTTCAACGGAAAAAGCGTCATCAACCCCCGCCAGATTCCGCCGCTGCATAAGGTGTTCATGCCCCAGCAGAAGGATCTTGAAAGGGCGCTTGCCGTCATCGAGGCGAGCGAGGAGGCCGAGCGCAGAGGAAGCGGCGTCGTCGCCCTGAACGGCAAGATGATCGATAAGCCTGTCGTAACGCGCGCGCATTATCTCGTTGCGCTCGCACAGGCCGCCAGCAGGACGCCCATTGAGGAGGTTTGATCATGCAGCAGGAAATCAACATCAGCTCCATTCCGCACATCAGCGAAATTGCGGCGCAGCACGGCGCGTTCGCCGGAACGCCTCAAAAGAATATGGAAACGTTTCAGGATCGGTTAAACTCCAAGAATAAGGTCGTGGGCAGCCTGGAGGAAGCCATCCGCCTTTCCGGCCTTCGCGACGGAATGACCATTTCATTCCATCATCATTTCCGCAACGGCGATTATATCGTGAACATGGTGCTCGATGAAATCGCGAAGATGGGGCTTAAAAACCTGACCCTTGCCGCAAGCTCCCTGTCGGATATCCACGAGCCGCTCATCGGGCATATCAAAAACGGCGTTGTGACCCACATTGAAACCAGCGGTCTGCGCGGCAAACTCGCCGAGGCGATCTCGCGCGGGCTGATGGACTTTCCGGTGGTGTTCCGCTCCCACGGCGGGCGCGCGGCGGCCATCGAATCGGGCGAGATGCACATCGACGTCGCCTTCCTCGGCGCGCCTTCGTGCGACC
>CAZJYV010000121.1:0-5854 GCA_964550295.1 uncultured Clostridium sp.
ACGCGCTCGCTCTGCGCATGCACGTTGAACGTGTGCAGGCGCGCGACACCGCCGTTGATCGCCATGACGGTGACGGAGCAGTTCATGAGCGGTTCGCCCAGGTAGTGCCGTTTCTGCTGAGGGATGTCGAGCAGGCCGCAGACGATGGAGCGGATAACCCCTCCGTGGCAAACCAGTGCGACGCGCGCGTATGCGCCGCCCGTGAGCGCGGCAAGGGGTTCGCGGCATCTTGCCCACACATCCGCCCCGTTCTCCCCCTCCGGATAAGGCAGGTCCTCTTCGTGCTTGAGCCATGCGCGGCGCAGTTTGGGATAATCGCTCCAGCGCGCGCCGCGGTAGAGCGCGCCCATGTCGATCTCGCGGAAGGCGGGGTTGATCTCAACCGCAACATCCCTGCCCGCGGCGAGGATGTTTGCCGTATGAACGGCGCGCTTCAGGTCGCTGGAAACGATGCGGGCAAAGCGGACAGACCGGCAATGCTCCGCGAGCGCTTCCGCCTGCCGCACGCCTTTTGGGGACAACGGCGGGTTTGCGGTTTGTTTTTCGGCATCATAGGCGTTGTAGATCGAGTCGATCTCGCCATGCCGGATCAGCCATAGCTCCATGCCGGGCGTTCCTTTCCGTTTTGCGCGCAGACGGCAAAGGTAAACCTTACGCCTCCCCGTTTTCGGCCGTCTGCTCGCGCACCTGCTTGAGCTTGAGGTAAACGACGGTCTGCTTGCGCTTCATTTCAAACAGTTTGAGGGACATCACAAAGGGCAAAAACGTCTTTTGGCCAAAGTTGCGCGCGTCAAAATCCGGAAACTTCTTGCCCAGCAGGTCGGCGAGTTTGGCGGCGTGAATCCAGCCGTCGTCATCTGCCTTTTCCTCCGCGAACTGGATGAGGGAGGAACGGATCTCCTCTCGCGCGAGGCCGTTGGACTCCTCCTTCTCCTTTTCTTCCTCTTTGGGCAGCACCTTGACCGGCGCGGCGGCAACAGTGGCGGCGGTCGCCTGTTTGGGCGGCACGGCCTTTTCCTCCACGGCGTTGGGCTTCTTTTCGTGGGGCTTCTCCGGCCTTCTCAGCGGCTTGCCCCCCTTGCTGTTGTTGTATAGAATGTCCAGATAGGCGAACTTGTTGCATGCGGAGATGAACGAGCGCGGGGTTTTTTGCTCGCCCATGCCCAGCACATGCACTTCGCTCTCGCGCAGGCGCGCGGCAAGGCGCGTAAAGTCGCTGTCCGAGGACACGATGCAAAACGCGTTGAGCCTGCCGGAATACAAAAGATCCATCGCGTCGATGATGAGCGATGAGTCGGAGGAGTTTTTGCCGCTGGCGTTGTTGTACTGCTGGATGGGCTGGAGGGAGTTATCCAGAATCACATCCTTCCATGAGTTCATCTGCGGACTTGTCCAGTTGCCGTAGATGCGCTTGAAGATCACGTTGCCAAGGCTGTTGGCTTCGCTCAGGATCACGCCGATGTATTTGGGCGCGATGTTCTCCGCGTCGATCAGCACGGCGATTTTCATTTCTTTTTCCATATATCTGCTCCTTGTGCGGTCGTTGGGGGTTCTTTGTTTCGTTTGACGCGCCGCGGCGGGGCGGGCGCAAGGTTATTATTGCCATGTATGATATTTAGTATAACATGCGAGGAGTAAATAGAAAAACAATACATTGTCCATATATGGACTTTGAAAGAAAACCTGAACGTTTATTTGACTCAAGCTGCATGGGCAAGCGCACTTTCAGACCGGCTAAAAAATCAAGCCTCCATCATTCAACGGAGGCTTGATAAACCCTTTTCTGCAACTTCAATACGATTCTCTTGCATGAACTTGTTCGGCGGAATGCGCAGTTCAGCTTTCATCCGCCGTCTCGGCAGTGTCTCCGGCAATTCAAAGTGCCTGCGCGCTTCGGTAAGCGCCCCTGTGCGTTTCGGGGCAGCACATCGGGCAGCCGCAAACATGCGCGTAACCCTTTTCCTGCGCGACGGACACGGCTTTGCGCGCGTCGGCAAACAGCCCGACATAGTCCGTTTCACCCGCGCCCTTGAGCGAGGGACACCAGGAAGCATGGACTTCAAGCCTGTTTTTTGCGTTTTCTGCGGCGCAGCTGTCGAGATAGTAGTGTTTCATAATCAAACCTTTCTGCATCCATCGGGATGCGCAAATATTAAAATATTTGAATGAAGGGCGGCGGCTTTCCGCTCCATTCCCTCCAGCGATCACATTGTGCAATCCTCGCGGGAAGTTCGGTTTGCGATGCCAATCGGCCCGGCGGTTCCGGATGTGCATGGCAGTCGGCTTGTTTGTATGCCACCCATCATAGCACGGTAAAATGCAATATGCAATAATAAATATTGCAAACTTCACTTAATAATATATAACATATGCTTTTGCATTCGGGTTATGTCACTCGTATTTTGCTGTAATCCGTGATCATTCAGCTAAACCGGAGCATTTTTGTGGCAAACAACACGCGGCGGCAATCAATCTCAATATTTTATTATGAAGGAAAAAAAGGATGAACCTGCGCATTTCCGCAACCGCCGCGCGGGATCACACGGTATCCGCGCACACGGAAAAGCGCGGCGGCGGTGCCTGCCGATCGACGCGGGCGGGGTTTTTCAAAAAGCCTCTCCCGCACGCGCGGGGTGATGCAATGTTTACAGTCCGTGTGCAATGTGTTATATTGAAGTATCTGAATGCTGAAAAAGAATGAAACAACGAGGTACGCGATGGCGACAAGCGAGCTGGACATTGGGGATATTATTCTGCTTAAGGACAGGGTTTACAACACGATCAAAACCCAAATCATCCTGGGCAGATATAAGCCGGGTGACAAGCTGAACATCGTGGACATCGCCGCGCAGATGAACATCAGCTGCGCGCCCGTGCGCGAGGCGTTGAGCATGCTCAGCAAGGACGGGCTGGTGAAACTGCCGCCGCACAAAAAACCCGTCGTCACCGAGCCAAATGTGGATGACTGGGGCGTAAGCATGGAAATCCGCAAGATGCTTGAGCCGTATGTTGCGCGCCTGTCGGTGAAGAACGTTCCGCAGGCCGATATCGACGAGGTGCGCGCCAAGCAGCATTATGTGCTGAGCCATCCGGACGATGTGATTGCCTATGTGGATTCGGACATGGCCCTGCACCAGCTTCTCAACCAGTATTCCGGCTCAAAGCTGCTTTCGGATATTTTGGACATCGTAAAAGCCTATACGCTGCGCATCCGCTATTTCATCGAGCGCTCGCTTGAGGAATCGCCTGAGGAACAGTGCGAGGTGCGCCTTGCCTCCACGCGGGAGCATATCGCCATATTGGATGCGGTGGAGCAGCGCGACCCGGAGCTTGCCTACCGCGCGGTGCTCGCGCACATCGGCAAGTGCGTGGAGCGGGATGAGCAATACCACTGTTTTTAATGGAATGATTCCATGCCTGCACGCGGCCCGCGAAAACGCGTTACATAAATGAAAAAATGCCGCGTGAGCGGCATTGTAATCGGCAAAATACCCGCCGGCAGCCCCGCGAGGAGCTGCGGATGGGTTAAGAGCGGCTTTTCCGTTCTTTCATCACCATTTTTCCTGATCAACCTTTTTGTTGCCCGTTTTTGCCTTGCCTTGTATTTCGGGCACGGGTTCGCTGGTGTTCTTTTCAAAATGCTGCTTGTGGTTGCTTTCCGTTCCGTGCGGCTCGCTCGGGTCGGGCCGCCTCATTCCTGCTTTTGGCATAGCTCCTCCTTAAACGTCGTTGTTCTTGACGGAATGCTTTTTTGCGTTCCGGTTCTGGTTCTGGTTTTCCTTACCGATGGGTGTTTGTGCGTTGCTTTTTTCACGGCGTTTTTCTTTTGTATCCATTTGGCTGTCCTTTGGCAAGCGTTTCACCTCCTGACGGATAGTATTCGCATATCATCGGGCGATATCCGCATTCTTCCCCGCGCTTGCCCGCGATCTTTGCGCAACGATCCTCACAGCGCGCTTCCTTTACGCAGTGGACAGAAAAAATGGTTTTATTTCATTGCAGAATAAAATTATGTATGTAGTATATTGTCGATAATCGTCGATATAATAGCTATTTAAGCCGGGAAAAGATACCATAAAATGGTAAATGTGAGAGATTTAAAATAAAATACGAAACACTTTATAAAACATAATTTACGGAATTCATGGGCTATTCTCACATAAAACGGCTGTAAGTCGAGTATTTGCTCATGGATGGATTGCGATACGCTTCAAAAATTTCGGAGGTAAGGTATGCCCAAGTCAGCCAATCAAAAACTCAAGCTTTTATACATGGCAAAAATCCTGATGAATATGACGGATGAAAGCCACCCGATCTCGCTTGAGCGGATCAAGCAGGAACTCGCTGCCTGTGGAATCGAGGCGGAGCGCAAAAGCCTTTATGACGATTTGGACGCCCTCCGCACGTTCGGGATCGACGTGCAGATGATCCGGGACCCCAAGGCGCGCTACTTCGTGGCGGAGCGCATGTTTGAGCTGCCCGAGCTTAAGCTGCTCGTGGACAGCGTGCAGGCCAACCAGTTCCTCACCGAGAAAAAAACGCTGGCGCTCATCAAAAAGCTGGAAAGGCAGTGCAGCAAGCACGAAGCGCAGCTTATGCACCGGCAGGTTTACGTTGCCAACCGCGTTAAAACCATGAACGAAAGCATTTTTTACAATGTGGACAGCATACAGAACGGCATCGCGCTCGATCGGCAGATCACCTTCAAATATTTCGAGCTGGATGCCGACAAGAAAAAGCAATACAGACACGGCGGGGAACGCTACCGCGTCAGCCCTTTTGCCCTGACCCTTTCCGGCGAAAATTATTACCTGCTCGGGTATGATTCCGAAGCGGGCGTGATCAAGCATTACCGCGTGGATAAAATGGATACCATTCAGGTATGCGACGCGCCGCGCGAAGGCAAGGAAACGTTCCGCGCAGTCGACATCGCCTCATACACCAAGCACACCTTCGGCATGTTCGGCGGCGAAAAGCAGCGGGTCACGCTGGAATTTTCCAACTGCCTTGCAGGCGTGGTGATCGACCGCTTCGGGAAAGATGTGCCGTTCATCCGTAGGGATAACGGGCGTTTCATCATCCATGTGGATGTGACGGTCAGCCCGCAGTTTTACGGATGGCTGTTCGCGCTGGGCGGCGATGCAAAAATCCTGGAGCCTGAGCGCGTGGCGGAAGGCATGAAGGGTCAGCTGTGCAGCGTTGCGGGACTTTATTAAAAGGCAAAAGAGCGAGCCGCGATGGAGTTATAGATGAAAAATGCGATTGAGGATATCACCAGCGGCGCGGTTTCCGTCGAGCGGATGCGGTGCAGCGACGCATACACCATCGAGCATTCCGTGTCCGGTGAGGAACTGATGCACAGGGCGGCGATGGGCGTATTCAACGCGGCGGACTGGCGCGGAAGCATCGCCATCGTCGCAGGCGGCGGCAACAACGGCGGGGACGGATTCGCACTCGCATGCATCCTGACAAACCACGGCATCCGCCCCGTGATCTATCGGACGAGCGAAACGCTCACCGATACGGCGCGGCGTTTCTACCTGCAGGCGCAGGAGCTTGGCATCGATATGCTGCCCTTTGCGGAGGGAACGCAGCTTACGGGTTACGATATGATCGCGGACTGCATATTCGGCACGGGCTTCCGCGGGGAGGTCCGCGGGCTTGCGCGCAGCGCGATTGAAGCCATCAACGCTTCGGGCGCTTATGTCGTGAGCGTGGATATCAACAGCGGACTCGACGGGGACACAGGCAAGGCGGAGCTTGCGGTAAAAAGCGACCTGACGGTTTCGATCGGCTTTTATAAAAAAGGCATGTTCACCTGCAGCGCCAAACAGTACATCGGCGCGCTCGTGAA
>CAZJYV010000122.1:0-5819 GCA_964550295.1 uncultured Clostridium sp.
TTATCTGCGTCCATAATTCCTGCCGATCCCAGATCGCCGAGGCGTTGGGGAAGCACCTTGCGGGCGATGTATTCGCCGGTTATTCTGCGGGAACAGAAACAAAACCGCAAATCAATCAGGATGCGGTGCGGCTGATGAAACAGCTTTACGGCATCGATATGGAGAAAACACAGTATTCCAAGCTGCTTTCCGATATTCCGGCGGTCGATGTCGTCATCACCATGGGATGCAATGTGGAATGTCCCTACCTGCCATGCAAGTATCGCGAGGATTGGGGACTCGATGACCCCACGGGAAAAGATGATCGTGAATTCATACGCGTCATAAAGCTGATCGAGACGAACGTTCAAGATTTAAAGCGCAGGCTGCAGAATGCAGGCTTGGCAACAACGGTTGACACGACAAACCCCGCTTCGTAAGGAAGCGGGGTTTGTCGTACAAAAGAGGCAAAAATCAATTCACTTTGGGATTTTGGGGGCGCGGATCATACGAGCTGGGTGATGCACGGCTCACCTTCACATGGATATAATAGATTCATCAAAGAGCCGCGCCGTCAATTGCAAAAGAGTTTTCTTTTGAAACTGACGCATCGATAAACACATCAACAAGAACCGGGTCAAATTGGGTGCCGGAGCATCTCCGTATTTCATTGATCGCCTCTTCATGGCTCATTGCTGCTTTATAACTTCTTTCGCTGGTCATCGCATCGTAAGAGTCGGCAATGGTGATGATCCTTGCTTCGATCGGAATCGCTTCGCCAATAAGTTTATTCGGATATCCCTTGCCATCCCATCGTTCATGGTGGGAAAGAACATATTTTGCCAATTCCGCGAATTCGTTGCTTGAGCTTAATATTCGCCAACCGGCCTCCGCATGTTTCTCCATTTCATTTCTTTCATCACTGTCTAACTTTCCGGGTTTATTAAGGATTTTTTCATCGATGCCGATTTTACCGATATCATGAACCAACCCGGCAATTCGCATTTTATTGACTTCTTGCTTTTCAAAATTCAGCTTAATCGCAATCGCTTGGCATATGTTGCTGACCCTTATTGAATGCTTGGATTCTCTGCGGCTTTTCTCAAACAGTGTGTTCATGATGATTTCAGTTATTTTGCTTCTCATGCTTGAACGTTCGGATAGCTTATGGCTGTACATATGATTTTCGGCATTCGCCAATATTTCCATAACCGACTCGTGCGGTGAATGTTTTGTAGCATATCCGTAAGAAATAGATAGCTCGATGTTGGCAACCTTATCTTTGGAGGCCAACTCCTTGATAAAACTCGCAATTTTTAATGTTTCATCATGATTTGCGTTGGGCAGCACGATAACAAATTCATCCCCGCCGTACCTTACAATCAGATCCTCTGCGCGGCAAGCCTGTTTGATCGCGTTTGCGGTTTTTTTAAGCAATTCATCGCCCATGGCATGTCCGAAAGAATCATTGATGATCTTTAATCCGTTCGTATCAACCATTATGATGGATAGGGGGAGATTTCCTTTTACATCAAGCCTTTTTATCGCTTCTTCAAAATAGCCGCGGTTAAATAGACCTGTAAGGTGGTCATGATTGCTGAAATATATCAGGTTTTCTTCGGCCTTTTTGCGTTCGGTAATATCGGTAATGATAGTCGCGAACTGCTTGGGTTGCGGTGAATATGCTGTCACGCTATAATGTTTTCCGAATTCTTTTGAGTAGTTCTCATATACAAGAGGCTCACCTGTTAATGCAACATGCCCATACTTCTCAATCCAATAAGCTTCCGTCTCCGGCAACACTTCAAGCACGGTTTTTCCGATAATCTCTTCTCGCTTTAGGAGGGTCAATTCTTCAAAACTTTTATTAACATCAAGGAAACGATAATCAACCGCCCTCCCGGATTCATCCAGTATGATTTCATGAAGTGCCAACCCTTGCATCATTTGAGCGATCAGCAACCGATATTTCTCTTCACTTTCCTTTAAGGCACTTTCCATGCGTTTGCGGGCTGTGATATCCGTGTCGCTGCCGCGGTATCCCATCAGGCTCCCGTCATCCTTTAAAACAGGAAAACCATTGGTGGAGAGAACCACCGTAAGCCCGTTTTTCGTTAATGCTTTATTTTCTAAATCATGGAACAAGCCTTTTCGCTCGAATACGTCAAAAGCAGCCTGCTTGAGCCCCTCTCGCTCTTCTTCGGGATATAGATCGTAGAAATATTTCTTTTGAATCAGTTCTTCAGGATGGTATCCGAGGACCGTCTCGCTCACATGGTCGACAAAAGTATACAGACCGTGTTCATCAACTTCCCAGGTGAAATTTCGGGCCTGTTCGCTTAATTGCCTGTATCGGCTCTCGCTTGCAATTAACGCGTTCTTCGCCTTCTTCTGATCAGTGATGTCCTGCAGGATGCAGTGTGTCTGGATAAACTCATTAGTCATCATTTTTTCATTCCAGGGGGATGTTATTCTGGATAATCCTCTGCATATCGGATGAATTGCGATACCTCTGATTATTCAGACCTTTCTCATCTTCTTCATCGCATATCTGGCAAGCAAGGTATTGAAGCTGCCTCATGAGATTGCCGCTCCAACAGGTATGATAGGGGCGCCCAATTTCTTTGAACTTGCGGTTGCGGTTGCAATCTCTCTTTTTTGCATGCAAAGTCCCGCAGCGCTTGCGACTATCGTCGGTGTTCTAAGCGAGGTGCCGGTTATGCTGATATGTGTTGCTCTATTCCATCATGCCCGTGAGAAATCGGCCCATCTTTTCAACCAGGCGCAAAGCGTCCGGCACCAAAGCATCCGGCAATCTTTCGAGATAACGGTGCGTTTCAAACGTCAGCGCGCCGCCGTAGCCGATCTCGCGCAGCGCGCGCATGGTGGAGGGCCAGTCCGCCGTGCCGAGGTACGGCATCATGTGCTGGTCGTTGGACAGGTCATTGTCGTGTATGTGCAGCGCCTTGAGCCGTTCCGCCCCAAGCGTGTATATGGCCTGTGCGGGTTTTCCGCCTGAAAGCAGACAGTGCCCCACATCCAGGCACGCCGCAAACGATTCCGGGCCGAACGAATCGATAAAATCAACCAGCTCGCGCGTGTTGCTGCATACGCTCTCCTCAAAGAGACCGGTTTCTTCGTTTCGGGCAAATAGGTTTTCAATTGCGATGCGGATTCCGTATGCGCGCGCACTGGGAACCAGCGCCTGAAAGTATGCCCGGTTGTATTCTTTGCGCGCGGTGCCCTCTTTGTGCCGGATCGGGTGAACGACGACAGCCTGCGCGCCGAGCAGCCCCGCAAACGCGATTGCGCGCCTGATATGTTCGATGTGGACGGGTAGATCAGCCTCGTTGCCTGAATAGTCATACGGCGCGTGCGCCTGGTTGAAGAAAACGCTGTTTTGCGCTGCAAGCGCGCGCAGCTTTTTTGCGTAAGCTGCGTAATCATTTCCGAAAACGGGGGAAGCCGGGTCATAAGCGTATATCGAATAATCCAGCGCATCGAATCCGATGTCGGCGAACATGCCGATGGCGTTCTCATCGCCGAATATGCGACGGAGCGAAAAGATTTCCGTGGACAGGATCATGACGTTCTCCCTTAGCTTAACATTGCGCGGTCAATCATGCTGCGCGTCCGATCGCCAGCGCACCGCAGTCTCAACCGCATAGGACTATACAGCAGACAGGCCGGAAAAGCAACAAAAAGCGCCGAAAAGGGATAAAAAAGGCCGGCTGTACGATACAACCGGCCGCTGAAGCTGCCTTTGGATTTACGGACGGAACTCAGCTGTCCCTGCGTGAAACGATCCGCGTCCAGCCGTGCGTGTCGGGAAGACGGCCGTTTTGGATGCCGGTGAGCGTGTCGTACATCTTTTTGGCGACGGGGCCGATCTCGCTTCCGAGCAGGATCGATTCGCCCTTATACTCCAGCTCGCCGATGGGGGAGATGACCGCCGCGGTACCCGTGCCGAACGCTTCCGTCAGGACACCCGCTTTGTACGCTTCAAACAGCTCTTCAACCGGAATCGCGCGTTCCTCGGCGGGTATGCCAAAGCTCTGCGCCAGCTCAAGCACGCTCATGCGCGTGATGCCCTCCAGAATGCTGCCGTTGATGGAGGGCGTTGTGAGCACGCCGTCGATGACGAACATCGTGTTCATCGCGCCGACCTCCTCGATGTATCGGTTCTCGCGCCCGTCAAGCCAGAGTACCTGGTCGTAGCCCTTCTCGTTGGCGAGGACTGCCGCCCGCAGGCTTGAGGCATAATTGCCGCCCGTCTTGGCGTTGCCGGTTCCGCCCCGCACAGCGCGCACGTACGCGTCCTCGATGTGGATGCGCACAGGCTTGATGCCGTTGGGGTAGAATGAGCCGGAGGGCGAGCAGATGATAAAATAAATGTGCTTCTGCGCGGAGTGGACGCCCAACCTGTTTCCGTCGCCGATCATCGTCGGGCGGAGGTAGAGTGTGGTACCCGCCGTGTGCGGAACCCAGTCCCTCTCCAGATCCACCAGCGTTTCAATGGCGGCAAGCTGCAGCTGTTCATCGATGGGCGGCAGACACATACGGTAGGCGCTGCGGTTCATGCGCGCGGCGTTCTGCTCCGGACGGAACAGCCCCACTTCGCCGTTGTCGTAGCGGTAAGCCTTCAAGCCCTCGAAGATCTCGATGGAATAGTGCAGCACGGGGGATGCGGGGTCGATCGTCAGCGGTCCGTAGGGTATGATGCGCGCATCGTACCAGCCGCGCTCCGCGTCGTGGTTGGCGATGAACATGTGGTCCGTGAACACATTGCCAAAGCCGAGTTTGCTTTCATCCGCACATTTCGCTTTGGGTGAAGGCGTTCTTATGATCGGGATTTCCATGTCTTACGCCTCCTTGAAAATGCAGGTTGCGCCGCGGCGCAGCGCTTCGATGTTCAACTCGATGAGCGCGGCCTTGGGACCGGTGAACAGATGCGCGAGCATTTCTGCGATTGTATCGGTTTTTAAAAGTTTTGTCGCCTCGATGTACGCGCCGAGCATCACCATGTTGGCGACCTTTATGTTGCCAAGTTCCTGCGCGATGCCGAGACACGGCACATAATAGGCCGAAATGTCAGCGCGGGCAGCTTTGATTTCGATGATGCTGCTGTTGACCAGCAGCACGCCGCCCGGGACGAGCTGCGGCTCAAACTTCACGAGGGAAGGTTTGTTCATTGCAATCAGCTCGGTGGGGTTGAGTACCATGGGCGAGATGATCTCCTCCTCGCTCAAAACCACGGAGCAGTTCGCGGTGCCGCCGCGCATTTCCGGGCCGTAACTCGGAAGCCAGCTCACGCTGAGTCCCTCCTTCATACCCGCCTCGGCAATCGTTTTGCCGATTGCCATCACGCCTTGTCCGCCGAAGCCCGAAATGATGATTTCATGCGTCATTTCACTTCACCTCCGCGCGATCGGCATATACGCCCAACGGAAAATACGGCATCATGTTCGCCTTGAGCCAATCGACCGCCTCCAGCGGTGTCAATCCCCAATTGGTGGGACAGGTGGATAGAACTTCGACAAACGTAAAGCCCGCCCCCGCCGACTGAAGCTGGAATGCTTTTTTGATCGCTTTTTTCGCCTTGAGGATGTTCGGAACATCCACCGCCGCCACCCGTTCCGCAAAGACGCAGCCGTCGATTGTCGCGATAAGCTCCGCCATGCGGATGGGGGAGCCGTACTGCTCCTTTTGCCGTCCATAGGGCGCTGTGGTTGCCTTCTGACCGACAAGCGTCGTGGGTGCCATTTGACCGCCTGTCATACCGTAGATGGCGTTGTTGACGAAGATGGTCGTGATCTTTTCGCCGCGCATGGCCGCATGCA
>CAZJYV010000123.1:0-562 GCA_964550295.1 uncultured Clostridium sp.
TTTCGATCATGCGCTTTCCGAAGGCGCGCATGGTGGGCATGGTGTTTTCAAACACTTCATCCCCGAAGTTGCAGGTTCCGCAGTCGAGCGTGGCCATTTCGGGGAACAGCTCTGTGGGCTGGAGGCGCTCCTCCGGGGTCATGCCTGTCGCGCCGCCGGTGGACGGGATCAGGATTGCGTCGGGAACCTCCGCCTTGATCGCGTCCAGCACGACGCGAAAGCGCTCGCGGTCCTGCGTGGGCGTGCCGTCATCCCGTCGGACATGCACATGGATCACGGCCGCGCCGGCGTCATGTGCGCTTTTCGCCTCCCGCACCATCTCTTCGATGGTATAAGGCACGTTGGGGTTCTGCTGCTTGGTGACCTCCGCGCCGCAGATAGCGGCGGTGATGATGAGCTTTTCCATCGCGTTTCTCCTTTTTAATGAAATGATTCCCGCCGATTTACTTGCAGCCCCTCTGCCTGTCCTTGACAACCACGCAGGTACCGGTCGCCCGGCAGACCACGACAGGTTCCGCAAGCACGTCGGCCGCGCTGTCGTTGATATCCGGACGGGGAGAGA
>CAZJYV010000123.1:572-5799 GCA_964550295.1 uncultured Clostridium sp.
AATGACTTTTCTTGCTTCAAAGACCATTTTGCGTGAGGTGTTGCCGATGTGAGTGATTTCTCCGTATGCCTCGATGTAATCGCCGGCGTGGACAGGCGCCATGAACTCAACCATGTCGTACGCCTTGAAAAGGCCCTCGTCCCCGTCGTTGATGATGAGCAGCTCGGTTGCGACATCGCCGAAGAGATGCAGCATATGGGCGCCGTCAACCAGATTTCCGCCGTAGTGCGCATCCTCCGCCCCCATTCTGAGCCGGATCGTCGAAGTGATTCTCTTTTCTTCCATACTAGTTGTTCCCTCCTGATTGATGTTTGTATGTCGATTGCTGCCCGAAGTGACAGATAAAACATGCTTGCAAAAAACAAAACAGCACGCACCGACGCCCGGAGAGGCGATCGGATAGCGCACCACCTAAGAAAAAGAACAAACGCTACCGACGCCTACCGTTTCCGGCCGCATCGATAGCGCTTCATCCATTATCAGATGACAGTCATACCGCGCTGAGCGGCATACCCAAGATCAACGCACGGGTCGCGTTTTCACTTTCGGCGGAGGTACATTCGCGTCGCCATCGGGTACCCAACCCTTGTCATGCAACCGCTACCTTATCCTTCCGCGCCTCTATCGTCTTATTCACTTTATCCTTCCGTATTATATATTTTTCACCGCATTTCGTCAAGTGGGAAACGCCTCGTACAAGGAAATTTCGTAGGTTTGATCCGCCACCGTTACGCGCATGGATCGCAGCCCCCATTTTTGTGCAAGGCTGCTCAGCACGCTCTCCCGCGCGGCGAGCGCGGCCTGCGCATCGGCGACGGAGCAGCGCTCAAAGCGCACCTGGTCTCCGGGGCGCAACTGTGCCGCAACGGGCAGATCCGCGCCGATCACCCAGGCGGGTTTCGCGTAGCCGCCGGTGGTTTGCGCATCTGCCATCATCAAAATCGGCAGACCGGAACCTGTGAGCTGAACCGCGCCTGCGCATACCGCGTCGGTGATGATGTTGCCGTCGAACCCCTGCGCAAAGCGCAATGCGCCGCCTCCGAAGCGGATGCCCATGCGGTCGCTCTCGGGCAGTACGGTATATTCGTTGCCAAACAGCGCTCTTTCCCCTCCTGCATCCAGCACTTCCGCCTGCGGCCCCGGCGTCGCCCGAAGCACGGCCCTGCCGTCCGTCAAGCAGTCATACAGTCCTGCGGGCAGCGCCCTTCCTGCGTAACCGCGCGCAGCCTGCGGCATCGTGTTAGCAAGCCTGTTTCCGCGCGCGAGCTTTTCGCCACACCCCAAACCGCCGATGCCTGCCTTAAGGTCGCAGGATACACTGCCTAGTTTTTTTTCAAGTCCGAAGCCGCCCGCCAGCGCGATATACGCCCTGCATCCTTTGACGATGGGCGCCGCCGCGAGCGTTTCCCCCGCGCGCGCACAAACCGCCGCGTCCATGGGTACGCTTTTTCCTTCGAGCATCAATTCGCATCGCCCCCCCGTCACGGCAAAGAGGGTGTCATCCAGAAAACGAATGGCGGGAATCGTCAGCGTCGCCTCAAGAACGCCTTCGTCCCGCGCGTTGCCGACGATCACATTCGCCAAGGAAAGCGCAAACGCATCCATCGCGCCCGCGCGGGATACGCCAAACCGCATGTATCCGCTTCTTCCGCCGTCCTGAACGGTTGTCATAAGGCCGGGTGAGAGGATTTCAATCATTGTTCGCCTCCGTGCGCAAGCCGATGGAACATCGCCTCATCGATGGGAACGAAGCGCAGCCTTTTCCCCGCCGCGAGCAAAAAAGGTTCCTCCCGTGACGGATCATAAAGCTTGAGCGGCGTGCGCCCGATGATCTGCCAGCCGCCCGGCGAAGCAACGGGATAAACGCCCGTCTGCGCGCCTGCGATGCCCACGCTGCCCCCTTCGACGCGTGTGCGCGGCGTTTGCAGGCGGGGAGTCGCGAGTTTTTCGTCCATGCCGCCGAGATACGGAAAGCCGGGCGTGAAGCCCAGCATATAAACGGGATAGTCGGTTGAAGCGTGCAGGCGAATGGTTTCTTCCTCGCTCAGATTTGCGTGCCGCGCGACAAAAGCGAGATCGGGTCCGTACACCCCGCCGTAGCAGACTGGCAGCTCCACGACCTGCGCCGTGCGCAAGACTGCGGCTTCTGCGGGTTCTATTTTTTGCAGCGCATTTGTTATTTGCGGATAACTTAAAACGAGCGGATCATAGCGCGCCATCAGCGCGCAGTAGCTTGGGATGAGTTCAATGATGCCCTCGATACGCGCTTGTTCGAGCGCGAAAGCAAACGCCGTCACGCGCGCGTTGACCGCAGGCGATATTTCCTCTCCGAAGCGGACGGAAACTGCGCTGTCTCCGCAGGGCAAAACCTTCATAACACGATCTCCGCCAGCGGGGCGAGCGCGACGCCCTCCCGCTCCAGCGCGGCGCGGATCTTTGCCGCAAACTCCGCCGCTCCCGGGTTATCCCCGTGCAGGCAGACCGAATCTGCACGGATCGGTACGATCGTGCCGTCGATCGCCTCCACCGTGCCCTCCTTTGCCATGCGCACAACACGGCCCGCAATCGCATCCGCATCCGCGATGACCGATCCCGGCTGCTTGCGCGGCACGAGAGAACCGTCCGGCAAATACGCCCGGTCCGCAAACACCTCGCTGGCGAACACAAGACCTGCCTGATGCGCAGCTGTGCGCATCAAACTGCCGGAAAGCCCCAGCAGGATCAGCGTCGGATCGACGCTTGCGATTCCTTCGCAGATCGCCTCGGCGAGCGCGTAGTCTTTTGCCGCCATGTTGTAGAGCGCACCGTGCGGTTTAACATGGCTCATGCGCGTGTTCGCCGCGCGGCAGAATGCCATGAGCGCGCCGATCTGGTACATGACGTATCCCTTCACCTGGGCAGGCGTATCCATCCTCTCGGTGCGGCCGAAGTTTTCCCTGTCCGGAAAGCCGGGATGCGCGCCCACCGCGCAGCCGCAGAGCTTCGCCATGGCAACGGTGCGCTCCATCTCGGCGGGGCCGCCCGCGTGGAAGCCGCAGGCGATGTTGGCGGAGGTAATCTCCGGCAGCACCGCCGCGTCCAGCAAGCCGCTGTCCGTCAGTTCGCCAAGGTCACAGTTGAAGTCGATTTTCACCATCATCTCATCCCTCCGCAAGCGCAGAATTCAACGTATCCGTAATCAACATATGCCCCGGCGCATGGGTGATCACAAAGGGCAGCTTCGCCCGCATAACCGCCGCCTGGGGCGTAACGCCGCATGCCCAGAAAACCGGCACTTCGTCAGGTTTAACCGTCACGGACTCCCCAAAGTCGGGGCGCGCGATATCCGCTATGCCGATTTTTGAAGCATCCCCGATCCGCACGGGGTCGCCGTGTACGCGCGGAAAGCGCGCCGTGACCGCGGCTGCAAGCGCCGCTTCATCCGGCTTCATCGGCCGCATGCTCACCACCATATTCCCGCCGAAAACGCCGGCACCGGCGAGCGGAATGTTCGTATGATACATAGGCACGTTGCGCCCCTGCTCAATGTGCCGCACGGGGATGCCTGCGCGGAGCAGCGCGTCCTCAAAGGAGAAGCTGCACCCGATGAGAAAGGCGACCAGATCATCCCGCCAGATGCCGGATGCGTCCGCATACTCGCCCGCGAGCTTTCCGTATTCGTACACGCGGTATTTCGGAATATCCCGCGCGACATCCGCATCCTTGGCGACGATTTTCGTCAGCCTTTCCCCCGCAGGCACAACTTCCAGCACCGGGCAGGGTTTGGGGTTCCGCTGCGCGAAGCGGAGGAAATCATCCGCATATTTCTTGGGTATCGCCGCGAGGTTGCATTGTGCATAACCCGGGCACATGCCCGATGTCTGCCCCGCGATATGCCCCTCGCGGATCAGCGCGCGCGCCTCGCGCGGACTCAGGTTCGCTGGATCATTCATTGCCAGCCCTCCTTGCGAGGTGGTTTGTGTAAGCCGCGCGAAGTTCTTCCAGCACGGCAATGTTCTCTTCGAGCGAAAGGTTGTCCACCGTCATTGCGGACAGTTTGGTCACGCCGTCCACCGCGCCCGCCTCGAACACGGCGCGCATGAGATGCACCGCCTGTGCGGCTGTGGGCAGCAGGTCGCGCCCCATCCAGGCGCTCAACAGCGCCGCAATTCCCCATCCCCACCAGTTTGAAACGCCGCTCATGAGCGTGTAGTCCGCATCGAGCGCCGCCGCTATGGCGCTGCCGTCGGGGATCAGCCGGGCGACCGCCTCGCGGTGCGCGCCCGTGCCAAGCTCGTTGCCGCCGTCGCCGATGGCAATTGCCACAGCGCCCTGTTCGCGGGCATAGGCGTAGAGCATATCGGTATCGGCCAGCATATCGTCGATGACCGCGCCCCGTGCAGAGCGGCAATGTCCGTCCGAAGCCTTGCCGGGACGCTCGATCGGCAGGATATGCGTGGGCATAAAATCATCCACAAGGCGCATCGCGGCTGCCGCGTCGCCCTTCTTTTTTAAAAGATACGTCCGCGCGTCCGGGGCGCGGCAATCGATCGCCGCGCGCACCTGCTGCAAGCTTGTTTCATCCGTCACAACGGCGGTACGGATGCCGCAGCGCATCAGCGCGTACGCCATATCAGCCGCGCCCACCGGCCCGTCCGTTTCGCAGCAGACGCGCCCGTCCGCCGTGCGTATGGGAAAACCCGTGACGATCATCACACGCTCTGCCAGGACGAGCTGCGCATAGACCGGCGCGAGGTCGGGCTTTGGAATGGAACGCATAAGCCCCCGGTTTCCGGGGTCGCGCGAAAGAACCTGCAACAATTCATCAAAAAATCGATTCATACGGCACAATCTTATCGCCGCAGGAAAAGCCTGTCAACAAGCGCGCCCGTTAAGAAACATTAACGTGCAAATCGCTCCGCCGAACCGCTTTTTTGCGGAATCGGAACGGCTCCGCGCAGGCGCGAAGCCGTTCCTTCTCATGGTATGTGTTTCGATCGTCCTTTTTGCGGGCTGCTTGTTACTTCATGGAGCTGCCGGAGTTCATGTTGTTCGCGGCATAAGCGATCATACGCTTGACCATTTCGCCGCCGATGGAACCAGCTTGACGCGCGGTTATGTCACCGTTGTATCCCTGCTTCAGACTCACGCCGAGGGAACTGGCAACTTCGCTTTTGAAGCTTTCCAGCTTCTGTTTATTCTGCCTGTTGCTGGTCTGGTACGGATTGCTGCCACTCAGCTGGCCGCT
>CAZJYV010000124.1:0-303 GCA_964550295.1 uncultured Clostridium sp.
TCTCCTCGGTGATGCCCATCTCGGCCGCAATTTCATCCGGCCGCGGCTCACGTCCGTATTCCTGCAAAAGCTGGCGGTTCACGCGGATGAGCTTGTTGATCGTTTCCACCATATGCACGGGGATACGAATGGTGCGCGCCTGATCCGCGATGGCCCGCGTGATCGCCTGACGGATCCACCATGTGGCATAGGTCGAAAACTTATAGCCTTTGCGGTAGTCAAATTTTTCCACCGCCTTGATCAGACCAAGATTCCCCTCCTGAATGAGGTCGAGGAAGAGCATGCCGCGTCCGACGTACCGCT
>CAZJYV010000124.1:313-5787 GCA_964550295.1 uncultured Clostridium sp.
GACGGACACGACGAGGCGCAGATTCGCCTCGGCAAGCTGCTGCTTGGCTTCCTGATCTCCGTCAGCCATGCGCTTGGCAATATCGATTTCCTCCCCGGCGGAAAGAAGCGGCACCTTGCCGATCTCTTTTAAATACATCCGGACGGGGTCGTCGATGGACACTCCTTCGGCGGCGGCCACATCGGACTCGATATCGGAAATATCCTCGCTGCTTTCCTCCGCGATGTCGACCTCCTCCACAATGTCAATGTTGAGGCTTTCGAACTTGTCGTAGAGCCGCTCAATCTGGTCGGAGTCGAGTTCCAACTCCTCCAGCGCGTCCATGACCTCCTTATAGGTCAGCACGCCTTTGCTTTTGCCGCGCTCGATCAATTCCTCGATCTTTGTCTTCTTGGGTTCTTTATTTTCCAAAGTGTCCACTCCCTTATTTAGTAAGTTTATTTATACTGCCTTAATTTTTTGCTTTTTTCGCGTTGTCTTTCCATCGCATTCCTGCGTTCGTCGCCTTCCGCGCCTTCGATGACCCTTCCCAGCCGCTCGATTTCCGCCTCAAGCGCGCGCATGGCGAGCGTTTTCAGGCAGTCGTCCGCCACCGCTTTCGCGTTACCCGAGACGGGCTCATCCGCCAGTACGGCTGCGGCGGCGTCCGCGCCGGGCAAGCTCGACAGGATCGACGGGATATCCGGCTCCTCCCCGTTGACATAGGAGAGCAGCAACGCGTCTGCGAACGCGCGAAGTCCCTCACTTGAAAAAGCAATCCCCGCCGCCGTCATTTTTTCGGATACATAGGCAGCGTCCTCGGCGTTATGCAGCATGCAGGAAACAAGCATCCTTTCGGATCTGTCCGTTTCCGGGAGCGTTTCGCCCGTTTGTCTAGCCCTAGTATTCCGATTTTTACCAATGATATTCTCCGGCGCGGCGCCCGCCATGCCGCACTGCGCCTTGACCGCCTCTACAGGAAGCCCTGTTTTGCGGGCGATATAGGGGGCATACCGCTCCCGTTCCACCGGCTGCAGGGCGCTGACGAACGCGCAGGCCTTGAGTGCAAACGCTTCCCTTCCGTTCTCGGTTGCAAGATCGAACTGGGCAGCAAGGTTTGTCAGGCGGAATCCGTTGCCGGTCAGCGCCTGATCGCGCAGCTTAAGGAAAGCGTTTTTTCCGTACTTTTTGACATAATCATCCGGATCAAGCCCGCCTGGGATTGCGATTACGCGTACATCCAGTCCTTCAGCCGCCAAAATCTCGATGCCGCGCAGCGTTGCGTTCTGACCCGCGCTATCCCCGTCGTAGCAAAGGTAGACGCTGTCCGTATACCGTTTGACAAGGCGCGCCTGCTGCTGGGTCATCGCCGTGCCGAGCGAGGCGACCGCATTGGTTACGCCCGCATTATGCAGGCTGATCACATCCATGTACCCCTCCACCATGATCAACTCGCCCTTGAGACCCTTTTGCGTATTCATGGCATACAGGTTGTTGCGTTTGTTGTAGATGGGTGTGTCGCCCGTGTTGATGTACTTGGGCTGCTCGTCCTTTTTCATCGTGCGCGCACCGAATCCCAGCACCCTGCCATTCGTCGCGATGATGGGAAAAATCAGCCTGCCTCGGTATGCGTCGTAACATCCGTCCCCCGCCTTGTTGCGGATTCCTACACCGGCGTCGATCATCTCCCGGTCGGAATAACCTTTTGCGCGAAGATGACCCGTAGCCGCCTCCCACGAATCCGGCGCAAAACCCAAACCGAAGCGCACGGCGATCGCCCAATCGACGCTGCGCTTTTTGAGGTATTCCCGCGTAGCGGCGCCTGCTTCCCCTTTGAGCTGGGCGTGATAAAACAGCGCGGCCTCCTTGCACGCAGCGTAGAGCCGCTCCTTATAGGCGCGCTGCGCCCGCAGCTTGTCATCCTCCGCTTCGCTGGGCAGTTCCATCCCCGCGCGCTGGGCGAGCATGGTCACCGCTTCCACATAGTTGAGGCGCTCGGTCTTCATCGCGAAGTCGATCACGCCGCCGCCCGCGTGGCAGCCGAAGCAGTAGAAGAATTGCTTGTCCGGCTGTACGGAGAACGAGGGCGTTTTTTCGTTATGCAGAGGACAGCAGCCCCACAAGCGCCCGCCTTTGGGAGAAAGCGCTGTGTATTCCGAAATAAGGGACACGATATCCGTCTTGGAAAGGAGTTCGTTTTTCCATTCGTCGGGAAAATGCGGCATGAAACGGCTCCTTTCCTTTTTTGCTCGCGCAAGTCTATATTTTCGTCGAACTTTATAAGAATCCTGCCTGCGAACCGAAATTTACATCCAATCCTTCGGGACGAACTTGCTTTCGTAATCCGTCACAGCGTATCGGTCGGTCATGCAGGCGATATAGTCCGCCGCCACGCGCTCCAACCCATCCTGTGCGATGAACTGCGTAAAGTCATCCGGCAGAAGCTCTATGTGGTTCAGATAATATAGGTAAAGCTGCTCAACAACGTGCTGGCCTTTGCTCTCCTCCCGCTTGGCGGTATAGTTGAGATAGACGCGCTCAAACATAAAGTCGTGCAGCTTGTCGAACTTTTCCTTCACCTCAGGGGACATGAAGATATCCGGTTTGCCCAAAGATGCGCCGACAACATCGAGAATGAGCGCGTTGATCCGCTTGCCGTGGCTGCATCCGAGGCGCTCTGTACAGTCCACAGGCAGCTCATCTTCACGAAGCACGTCCGCGCGCACGCTGTCGTCGATATCGTGGTTGATGTAAGCGATTTTATCGGATAGGCGCACAATTTTACCTTCGAGCGTGGTGGGCGCATCCGCGCCGGAATGGTTGCGGATGCCGTCCCGCACCTCCCATGTGAGGTTAAGACCGGTTCCGTTTTCGATTTTTTCCACCATGCGAAGGCTTTGCAGGTTGTGCTTGAAGCCGCCCGGAACAAGTTTGTTCAGAACGCTCTCGCCCGCGTGGCCGAAGGGCGTGTGCCCAAGGTCATGGCCGAGGGCGATGGCTTCTGTCAGATCCTCGTTGAGCCGTAGACCGCGCGCGATGGTGCGGGCAATTTGGCTGACCTCGAGCGTGTGCGTCAGGCGCGTGCGGTAATGATCCCCAACAGGCGACAGGAACACCTGCGTTTTATGCTTAAGCCGCCGGAAGGATTTGCAATGGATGATTCGATCTCGGTCGCGCATGAAGTCCGTGCGGATTGGGCACGGCTCGATCGGCGTTTCGCGCCCGCGCGTTTTTTCAGAAAGGGTTGCATACGCTGAAAGCGTTTCCTTTTCAAGGCGTTCGGTCTGTTCTCTGAGAAAGCCGCTGTCAATATCAAAATTCATATATCGCTCCGTAAAGGCTAATCTTAACGTTTTATCTTTCTGCGCTTGAGGCGGAACTCCTTTTTTTCGAAGCAAAGGCGGGCATTTTTACCCAAAAAACTTGTGACGGACGCATCCGGCATGGTATGATTTTCTTACACACCACGACAGCACATCATCATAAAATCAGGAGAGCGCTATGCTGGAACTGCCCGAAAGCTTCACCATCGCCAAACAGATCGACGATTCCCTCAGAGGTAAGGTAATTGCAGCGGTTGAGATCGAGCAATCGCCCCACAAGTTCGCCTTTTTCACGGCTGACAAGGAAAAATATGCAGACATGCTCACGGGTGAAACGATCCTCGGCGGAGCAAGGCACGGGGGCTATGCGGAAATCATCACCGCCCGGCACATCGTCAATTTTTCCGACGGGGCATACCCGAGATATTACGCCCCCGGCGAAAAACCGCCGGCCAAACGCCAATTCATGCTGAAGTTCAGCGATGGTTCCCACCTTGCCGTGTGCATCCAGATGTACGGCTTCATCGGCGCAGTCCGCATCGACGAGCCGGAGAATCCGTACCGCAGGGTGGCCGTTGAAAAGCCTGACCCGCTCGGGGACGCTTTCACCTACGGCTATTTCAAAAGCCTGTATGAGCCGGACGGAAAGAAGCTTTCCCTCAAGGCGTTCCTCGCGACGGAGCAGCGCATACCCGGCCTTGGCAACGGCGTGCTGCAGGATATTCTCTTCAACGCGAAAATCGACCCGCGCCGAGACATTAAAACCCTCTCTGATGAAAACTGGCGCGTGTTGTATGCAGCCGTTTGTTCAGCTCTCAGGCAGATGTGCGACCTCGGCGGCCGGAGTACGGAGCGCGACCTGTTCGGGAACCCGGGCGGCTATCCGTGCCGCCTGTGCAAAGATACGCTCGGCTCGCCCTGCCCTGTTTGCGGTACGCCCATTGAAAAAACCGCCTATATGGGCGGCGCGGTGTACTTTTGCAGGGAATGCCAGAAAATTTGACTGTTGCAATAAATAGAAACGGCTTGCACTTCAAGAGTGAAAGCCGTATTGCCTTACTGTTACCGAACCGCGAACATCACGATGGCCGCGACAATCAGCCCCACGCCGACGATGCGGTAGACAACAATCGCCGCGTCGGAAGGCTCCGTGCCTTTATATTTCCAGCCATGGCCGACCATCCATGCTGAGCGAGGGGATACGGCAAGCCAGACGCCCAGCAACGCGAACACGATCACCGTGCCCGGGCCGCCTTCAGCGGAATCACTGCCGGCGCCGGCGAGGTTATTCAACTCGAAAGCAAGCGTAAAACCGGAGATGTAGCCGAGTTCCTCCTCCGTTTGCGCGGAAGGCGCGCCCTGCAGGTTAACGAAGGAGGACGCGTACGCACCGTCTGTCTCCCGGACGGTATAAGCATATCCGTTCGGGTAAACGATCACAAGCTGACCGTCCGCGGAATAGGCATAACGATAGACATCCTCCCCTGCGGTGACGGTGCCGTTCATCTGCGAAATCACAACCTGTTTGCCGTCAATTTCCATCGACGTATCGGTGGGGGCATCATTTGGCTCGCACCCGATAAGCAGCGCAAGCGTCAGGCAAACCAATAAACTCATCGCGATTCGTTTCATATCAATCCTCGTCATTCATGGCGCTTTCTTGATTGTAACACCATAGGAGCGCAAATGCAAAGCAGCCCCCGCCTCAAACGGGGGCCGCTTCTTACTGCAAAATTGTCAGCTGTCCATGATCAATTTTAGTTGTTCCTGATCTTTGCCTGCGCTGCTGCAAGGCGCGCGATGGGTACGCGGTACGGCGAGCAGGAAACGTAATCGAGACCGGTGCGGTGGCAGAAGTCGATGGAAGAAGGATCGCCGCCATGTTCGCCGCAGATGCCAAGGTGGATGTCCGGGCGGGTGGCACGGCCGAGATCGGCTGCCATCTTCACGAGCTTACCGACGCCGACCTGATCGAGGCGGGCAAACGGATCGGACTCGTAAATCTTCTTTTCATAATAGGCGTTGAGGAATTTGCCCGCGTCGTCGCGGCTGAAGCCGAAGGTCATCTGCGTCAAATCGTTCGTGCCGAAGGAGAAGAACTCCGCCTCGCCCGCGATTTCGTCCGCGGTGAGCGCGGCGCGCGGGATCTCGATCATGGTGCCCACGAGGTAG
>CAZJYV010000125.1:0-5678 GCA_964550295.1 uncultured Clostridium sp.
CATAGGCGCGCACGGGCTTATCGCCGCAGGAAACCCTAAAGCAGGCCTCCGGCGCCCCGCCGATCTCGAGGCACTTGCGCTGGCCGCCCTGTTCGGTTTGCAGATAAACCCAACCGATGTAATGCTCGGGCAGCATGGGATGCGCGACGCTGCCGACCTTGACGATTACGCTTTCGCCATCGACCTCGACGGCGGGCACATGCTTCTCCTGGCTCGCGTCCACGGTGTTGGCCTCGAGCAGAGTCATGGGATCCCCACAGCAGATGATGGGTGCCCCGGACGCGTGGATCATGCCCACGAGATTGCCGCAATGCTTGCAAACATAGAATTTCGTATCACACATAACAATAGCCTCCTGTTGTTTGTTTTCATCAGTATAACAAGTGTAAAAGTTCGGGTCAAGCCAATGGCGGCGAAGTGCGACAGATTCTGCCAAAAAGCGGGGAGCCGAACGCGCCGGTCCCCGCTCATTTCGCTGTTGGTTCGATCAATCGCAGGCGAACACGGTCGCCGCCCTTTCGGCCTTGAGCTCGCGCACCGCCTCGGTAAGCAGGGGCGTCACCTTGAACACATCCCCGCAGATGCCGTAATTCGCAATTTCGAAGATGGGCGCGCCTGCGTTTTTGTTGACGGCGATGATGCACTCGGAATCCTGCATGCCGGCCTTGTGCTGGATGGCGCCGGAAATGCCCAGCGCGATATAGACCTTGGGGTGCACGGTCTTGCCCGTCTGCCCGACCTGATGGTCGGCGGAAAGCCAGCCGCTGTCAACCACCGCGCGGCTGCCGCCGACGACGCCGCCGAGTTCCTGCGCAAGCTCCTCCGCAAGCCGGATGCCCAGCTCAACATTTTTACTGATGCCGCGGCCGACGGACACGACATAGTCCGCGCCGACGAGATCGACGATCTTCTTGGCGGCCTTGACCACCTCTATGACCTCAGTCTGCATATCCGCCTCGGTCAGTTCCACCTTCAGGCGGACGATCTCCGCCGCGTCAGCCTTCTCCTCGCAGAAGGGAGCCCTGCGCATCACGCCGGGGCGCACCGTCGCCATCGCGGGACGGAAGCGCGGGCAAATGATGGAGGCCATCAGATGGCCGCCGAATGCGGGGCGCGTCATCTTGAGGTTCCGGTCATTCTGGTCGACGGTCATGCTCCCCGCATCAAGCGTGGAGTTCGCGCGGAGAAATTCGAGGTATTTGGGTACATCCACATCGAGGTGCGTGCAGTCCGCGCACAGGCCTGTGTGCAACCGGGCGGCGCAGCGTGGGCCGAGGTCGCGCCCGATGGTCGACGCGCCGATGAGGAACACCTCCGGTTTTAATGCGTGCACAGCGTCGCAGACCACCTTCGCGTATGCGTCGGTCGTGTAATAATGCAGCAGCGGGTGCTCGCACAGGATGATCTTGTCCGCGCCGTAGCCGGCAAGCTCGCGGGCGAGGCACTCGACATTGTCGCCCAGAAGCAGCCCGCACAGCTTAACGCCCAGTTCATCGGCGAGTTTGCGCCCTTCGGAGATCAGCTCGAAATCCGTGGGCATCAGTTTGCCTTCGCGTTGTTCGCAGAACACCCAAACATCCTTGAAAGCTTCTATTTCCATGCTGTTGTAAGCCATGTTCGTCTCCTCCCAATCAAATGATATGCTTGGCGGCAAGCATACCGGCAAGCTTATCACAATCCGCTCTGTCCGAGCCTTCCAGCATCATGCCCACGCCTTTGGGCGGCGGCGTGAAGGACTTGAAGATGTTCGTCGGCGAACCTTTGAGTCCAATGGTGGTCGCATCGATGAGCGGCTCGTCCTTGAGCGCCTCGTAGTCGAACACGGTCAGGGGTTTTCCATAGCACTCGAATATGCCGGAAACGCTCATGTAGCGCGGAACGTTGAGTTCCTTGATGCAGGTGATCAGGCAGGGCGTTTTGACCTTGATGGTCATGTATCCGTCCTCGAGCATCCGGCGGACGGTGAGCGTTTTTCCGGTCTTGTGCATTTCGGCACAGTAGGTGACCTGCGGCAAGCCGAGCTTTTCTGCGATCTGCGGGCCGACCTGCGCAGTGTCCCCATCGATCGCCTGACGGCCGCACATGACGATATCATCCGTTTCAATGCCGATCTTATGGATGGCGGCAGCGATGATTTGGCTGGTCGCATAGGTGTCCGAACCGCCGAATTCGCGTGCGGAAATCAGCACGGCCTCATCCGCACCCATCGCCAGCAGCTCGCGCAGCATCTTCATAGCAGGTGCCGGTCCCATGGATACCACGATCACCTTGCAGCCGGTTTCATCCTTAAGCTGAAGCGCGGCTTCAACGGCGTTCATATCGTCCGGGTTGATGATGGTGGGCATTGAGGCGCGGTTGAGCGTGCCGTCGGGATTGACGGCCACCTTGCCGGACGTATCCGGAACCTGCTTTACGCATACGATGATCTTCATGTCTGCCTCCTTATTTCACATCGAGGTTCGCCGCAATCACCATGCGCTGCACCTCAGATGTGCCTTCGTAGATCTCCGTGATCTTCGCATCGCGCATCATGCGCTCCACGGGGTACTCACGGGTATATCCGTATCCGCCAAAGAGCTGCACAGCCCTGCGGGTCACGTCGCTTGCCGCTTCGGACGCGAAAAGCTTTGCGATTGCCGCGTCCATGGAGTAAGGCTCGCCCTTCTTGCCCGCAGCCTCGCAGTCCGCATACGCCTGCTTTTTCATGGCTGCGGCATAAACAAGGTACTGGGCCGCCTTCATGCGGGTATGCATATCGGCGATCTGGAACTGCGTGTTCTGGAACTCGCTGATGCGCTTGTTGAACTGCTTGCGCTCCTTGGTGTACTTGATGGTTTCCTCAACCGCGCCTTCGCCGATGCCCAGCGCCTGCGCGGCGATGCCGATGCGGCCGCCGTCGAGCGTTTTCATCGCGATGGTGAAACCCTTGCCTGTTTTGCCCAGCAGGTTGCCGGCCGGAACGATGCAGTTTTCCATGATCAGCTCGCATGTCGCGCTGCCGCGGATGCCCATTTTCTTTTCCTTCTTGCCAACGGAGAAACCGGGAAAGCTCTTCTCCACAATGAACGCGCTGATGCCGCGGGTACCCTGCGATTTATCCGTCATAGCGAAAATGATGTAAACATCCGCATGACCTGCGTTGGTGATAAATATCTTGGTTCCGTTGAGCACATAATGGTCGCCCTCGAGCACGGCGCATGTCTGCTGGCCGGAAGCGTCAGTACCTGCGCCGGCCTCGGTCAGGCCGAACGCGCCGATCCATTCGCCGGACAGCAGCTTGGGTAAATACTTGGTTTTTTGCTCTTCCGTGCCGTTTTCATAGATGGGCGCGCAGCAAAGCGAAGTATGCGCCGAAACGATCACCCCCGTTGTGCCGCAAACCTTTGAGAGCTCCTCGACCGCCATGATATAGGCGAGAACATCTCCGCCCGCTCCTCCGTATTTTTTCGGGAACGGGATGCCCATAAATCCGTAGCGAGCCAGCTTCTCCACCGTTTCGACGGGAAAGCGCTCCTGTTCGTCGATCTCTTCGGCAATGGGCTTTACCTCGGCTTCGGCAAACTTGCGGTACATCTCACGCAGCATCTCATGCTCCGCAGACAGATTAAAATCCATAGTGCCTCACTCCTTTAGTGTTGTATTTCGCGTTTGCGGTTTTATTTGTATTCATAAATACCCCGCCCGCTCTTCCGGCCCAGCATACCGGCGCGCACGAGCTTGCGCAGCTTCGTGTGCGGGCGGTATTTCGCATCGCCCGTTTCGCGGAAAAGGGTTTCCATGATGGAAAGCACGATGTCCAGACCAACCAGATCGGCCAGTTCCAGCGGTCCCATGGGATGGTTACATCCGAGCTTCATCGCCGTGTCGATATCCGCCGCGTTGGCTACGCCTTCCGCCCACACGCCGATCGCCTCGTTGAGCATGGGGATCAGCAGGCGATTCACCACAAAACCCGGCGCCTCGTTCACTTCAACCGCTGTTTTGCCGATGGCTTCCGCCTCGGCACGCACGGCGGCAAACGTTTCATCGGATGTAAACGCCCCGCGGATGATCTCCACCAGCTTCATCACCGTTGCCGGATTAAAGAAGTGCATGCCGATCACGCGCTGCGGATTCTTCGCGGCGGACGCGATCTCCGTGATGGAGATAGAGCTTGTGTTGGACGCCAAGATCGCGTCCTGCGCCAGGATCTCTGACAGGGCGGCGAACAGCTCCTTTTTGACCTCCGCTTTTTCAACGATGGCCTCAACCACAAGCTGCGCGCTCGCGCAGTCCGAAAGCTCGGTCGTGAAGCGGATGTTGGAAAGCAGCTTCGCCCGATCCTCCTCGGCCAGCTTCCCCTTTGCGACGCGCTTCTCGAGCGAGGCTTCAAGCTTTGCCCGCGCGGCGGAAACGATCGCGCCGTTCACATCGCGCACGGTGACCTTCCTGCCTGCGGCTGCAAAGCACTGTGCGATATCAAGCCCCATCGTGCCCGCGCCGATCACTGCTACATGTTCAAACATATCAGACTCCTTTAAACTCGTCCCTGGGCTTTTTCTCCAAGAATGCGGCCATTGCCATGCGCTGATCGACCGTCCCGAAGCACGAAGAGAACAGTTGCTCCTCGTAGTTTAAATCATTTGTCAAAAATCTGTCAATCCCTTTGCTGATGGCAATTTTGCTTGAGCGCACCGCGATAGGTGCGTTTTTCGCGATCGTCTGCGCCAACTCCATAGCAGCGTCCATGAGCTTATCGGCCGGATAAACTTCGCTGACAAGACCCATGCGCAGCGCGACTTCCGCCGTGATGGGCACGCCCTTGAGCACGAGCATCATCGCGTTGGATGCGCCGACCGTGCGCGGCAGCCTTTGCGTTCCGCCAAAGCCCGGCGTGATGCCCAGCGACACCTCGGGCTGTCCGAGCTTCGCTCCTTCAGCGGCGATGCGGATGTCACAGCACAGCGCAAGCTCAAGCCCACCGCCCAGCGCAAAACCGTTGATCACGGCAATCACGGGGATGTGCAGGTCATCGAGCTTTCGAAAGGCGCGGTGGCCGGCCTCCGCGAACGCCGCAGCCTGCGGAGGGGTGAGGTTCATCATTTCGGAAATGTCAGCGCCTGCGACGAACGCCTTGCCGGCGCCCGTGATCAGCAGGACGCGTATATCCGTGTCGCGCTCAACCTCCTTAACCGCTTGCTCCAGTTCTTCGAGCAAACTCGTGTTTAGGGCGTTATAGGCTTCCGGCCGGTTGAAGGTAAGGATGCCGACATGGTCGCGTTTTTCAAGGAGTATGTGCTGCATGGTTATTTTCCCTTTCCCTCTTGACCAACTCGGTGACGGCGAAGGAAGCGACGTCCTCCGCATATTTTTGCGGACCGAAGCCCGCGTCGTAGCCGAGTTCCTTGGCCATCTCATGCGTGATGCGCGCACCGCCGCAGATGACGATAAACCGGTCGCGCAGCCCTTCCGCCTCCAGCAGCTCAATCAGCTCCGTAAGGTTCTGAACATGCACGTCCTTTTGCGTAACGGTCTGGGAAACGAGCAGCACGTCAGCGTTAAGCTCGACCGCCTTGCGGATGAACTCCTCATTAGGCACCTGCGCGCCAAGGTTGTATGCTTCGATCATCTCGTAGCGTTCCAGCCCGTAATGGCCCGCGAAGCCCTTCTGGTTCATGATGGCGTCGATACCCACGGTA
>CAZJYV010000126.1:0-5651 GCA_964550295.1 uncultured Clostridium sp.
TCCATCAAGGGCGAGGTGCTTTATTCCACATTTGACGAACTGCCCGAACACCACACCCGCGTTGCCGAGATGACGCAGGAACGCGCGATGCGCCTCGTCGAGCAGGGCAAGGATGTGGTCGTACTCATGGATTCCATCACGCGCCTTGCGCGCGCATATAACCTCACCATCCCCGCCACGGGCAAAACGCTCTCCGGCGGCATGGATCCCGGCGCACTGCACAAGCCCAAGCGTTTCTTCGGCGCGGCGCGCAACATCGAAAACGGCGGCAGCCTCACCATCATCGCCACCGCCCTCATCGAAACCGGCTCGCGCATGGACGACATCGTGTACGAGGAATTCAAGGGCACGGGCAATTCGGAGATCCACCTCGACCGTAAAATGAGCGAAAAACGCATCTTCCCCGCGCTTGATATTTACAAATCGGGTACGCGCCGTGAGGAGCTTCTCCTGAGCCGCGAAGAGCTGGATGGCGTTTACACCATGCGCCGCACGCTTTCCTCCGGCAACCCGAGCGACGTGACGGAACAGCTCATCGCCATGCTCGAAAGAACCGATACGAACGAGGAATTCATCCAGCGCCTGAGCACATACAACAAGATCTACGAAAAAGACGGTTTTTCCGCAGGAAAAAGGATCAATAATTAAAAAATCCTTGCTTTTAGGCAAATGATTACGGTATAATGCTTGCTGTTCGGGTATGTCCGAATGCAGCAGCAGAGCGGTATGCCGCCCTGCGCCCAGCAAACACCAGAAGGAGAATCACGATGAAGAAGGATATCCATCCCAATTATGGCGAGTGCCTCGTGCGCTGTGCCTGCGGCGAAACCTTCAAGAGCGGATCCGTGAAGGGCGAGCTCAAGGTTGAAATCTGTTCCAAGTGCCATCCGTTCTACACCGGTCGCCAGAAATTGGTGGATACCGGCGGACGCGTGGATCGCTTCAAGAAGCGTTACGGCATCAACTAAAGGACAATCCCAAAAAGAAGCCTTTCATCCGAAGGGCTTCTTTTTTATGCCGCAACCTCGGGGGACGTTCAGTCATCGGCATCCCCGTTTTCACCGTTCCGCTTGCCTGGATGGTGACGGAATAGTACAATGAGAAAAATTGTATGACGTTTTAACGGAGGCATCCTTTGTATCAATCTGATCTGCCCATCGTAAAAACCCTTGCCGCGGCACAGGAATGCGCGTGGCTCAACCCGAATCTTGCGGATGCGCAAAGCGCGCTCACCCGGCTGCCCGTCTGCGAAGCGGATGTGGAGGACGCGCGCGCGCGGCTGCTGCGCTTCGCACCCTACATCGCGCGGCGTTTTCCCGAAACGAAGGATGCAGGCGGCTTGATCGAATCGCCGCTGCGCGAAATACCGGCCATGAAGCAGGTTCTTCGCGCGGGCATACGCGGCAGGCTGTTTGCCAAGCTGGACTGCGATCTGCCCATCGCCGGCTCCGTCAAGGCGCGCGGCGGCATATATGAAGTTTTAAAACACGCGGAAACCCTCGCGCTCGAAAGCGGACTGCTGCGCGCGGGGCAGGATTATTCCGCCCTCGATACGGACCGGGCGCGTGCGTTTTTTTCGCAATACGCCGTGCAGGTCGGCTCCACGGGCAACCTCGGCCTGTCCATCGGCATCACGAGCGCGGCGGTGGGTTTTCGCGTCACGGTGCATATGAGCGCGGATGCCAAACAATGGAAAAAGGATCTGCTCCGCTCCAAGGGCGTCAACGTCGTTGAATACGACGGCGATTATTCCGCAGCGGTCGCGCAAGGCCGCAGGCGTTCGGATGCCGATCCTAAAAGCTATTTTGTCGACGATGAAAATTCCAGGGATTTGTTCATGGGTTACGCGGTTGCCGCCAAGCGGCTGGACGCTCAGCTGCAAGCTGCTGGTTTGCGGGTTGACCGCACGCATCCGCTGTTCGTATACATCCCCTGCGGGGTAGGCGGCGGCCCCGGCGGCATCGCCTTCGGGCTGAAACTCCTTTACGGAAACGACGCGCATGTTTTTTTTGTGGAACCCGTTCAGGCACCATGTATGCTGCTGGGCATGGCGACGGGACTGCACAATCAAATTGCCGTGTCCGATATCGGTCTGACCGGAAAGACGCATGCGGACGGGCTCGCCGTGGGCAGGTCCTCGGGCTTCGTCGGGCGCGTGATGGAACCCCTCCTCTCCGGCATATTCACCGTTGCGGATGCAAAGCTGTATGACGACCTGCGCGCGCTCGAAGCGAGCGAGGGGCTTTTTGCGGAACCCTCCGCCTGCGCAGCTTTTGCGGGGGCAAAGGGTTTGTTCGCCTGTCCGGAAGGGGAAGCCTATCTGCAAGATCACGGCCTCGCGCCGTATTCGGATGATGCTTTGCACATCGTTTGGCTTACGGGCGGCTCCCTCGTGCCCGCAGAAGCGCGGCGCGCGTATATAGGTACGCGTCTATGATCTGGTATTACATTCTTGCCTTTTTCGCGCAAACCATCGAGGGTTTCGCGGGCTTCGGCTCCACGGCGATGGCGCTGCCCTTCCTTGCCATAGCCATCGGCACATCCGGCGCGGTGGCGCTGCTCTCGCTCAACTCGCTCTTATCGGGCGGCATTATCTTTCTTGCCAATCTCAAGCATGTCAACAGAAAGGAATACCTAAAAATCACGCTCTGCGTGCTGCCCTTCATCCCGCTTGGCATTTTGCTGTATGCCGCGCTCGCGCGGTATGAGGCGGTGCTCAAACTGATTTTGGGTGTGACGATCATTTTCGCCGGAGCGCGCGGCGTCTGGTATTCTTTCGTTAAAAAGCAGGAGCCGCCTGCCTTGGGCAAGCATGCGAGCTATGCCGCGCTGTTCACGGGCGCGCTCGTACAGGGCATGTTCTCCGCAGGCGGGCCGCTCATCGTGCTGTACGCCAACGAGCAGCTTCGGGACAAGGGTTCCTTCCGGGCGACGCTTTCCGCCCTGTGGTTCACCGTAAATGTGGTCGGGCTTGTGCTGCGCCTATGCCTGCTCGATATGTACACAACGGAAACCTTTTTTTCGTTCGTAACCTGTCTGCCCGTGCTTGCTGCCGGCATTTTTCTGGGCATGTTCCTCCACAAGCGCGTGGGCAACGAGGCGTTCCGCAGGTTTGTCTACCTGATTATGCTCGCGGGCGGGCTTTCCTCCACCGTTTATTGCCTCGCGGGGCTTTTATGAAGAATTCCGGTTAACTTTTTCTGCCTGATGTGGTATATTAATAATTCAGACCGAATTCAGCAAATTTACATACAGGAGAACCGTTATGGACGCAAAAATGATCATCTCAAAGAGCCTGGCAGAGGCTGTGGGGCTGGATGCCGCCGAGCTTCTCGGCTATGTGGAAACCCCGCCGGACAGCGCGATGGGGGATTATGCCTTTCCGTGCTTTAAGCTGGCAAAGGCCCTGCGCAAAGCGCCGCACGCCATCGCGGCGGAACTGAAGGAGAAGCTCGCGCTTCCCGAGGGGATTGAACGTATTGAGGTCGTGGGCGGGTACCTGAACTTTTTCGCGGACAAGGCCGACCGCGCGGGCAAGACCGTCCGCCGCGCCCTCGCGGAGGGCAACGCGTACGGCTGCAGCGACATCGGACGCGGCAAAAACGTGTGCGTGGAGTTTTCCTCCATCAACATCGCAAAGCCCTTCCACATCGGTCATTTGCCGAGTACCGCCATCGGCAATTCGCTCAACCGCATTTATCAGGCGTTGGGTTACCATACCGTTGCCCTCAACCACCTGGGCGACTGGGGCACGCAGTTCGGCAAGATGATCGTGGCCTATAAGAGATGGGGCAAGGAAAAGCCCATCGAGGAGAGCACTGTGCGCGAACTCGTGCAGCTTTACGTCCGCTTCCATGAGGAGGCAGAAAAGGACGACGCCCTCAACGCGGAGGCCCGCGCGTGGTTCCGTAAAATCGAAGAGGGCGACAGAGAGGCCATCGACCTGTGGCAGCGCTTCAAGGATTTGACGCTCAAGGAGGATGGCGAAGTATACAAACTGCTCGGCGTGCAGTTTGACAGCTATGCGGGCGAGAGCTTCTACGAGGATAAAATGCAGCCCATCATCGACGAACTCGACGCAAAGGGCTTGCTCGTGACCGACAAGGGCGCGAAAATCGTGGATCTTTCCGCGTGGGACATGCCGCCCTGCATCATCGTTAAATCCGACGGGGCAACGCTGTACGCCACGCGCGACCTCGCCGCCGCGCGCTACCGCAAGAAAACCTACGACTTCGCAAAATCCCTTTACGTCGTCGCCTACCAGCAAAACCTGCACTTCAAGCAGTTCTTCAAGGTGCTGGAGCTTCTGGGGGATACCTGGGTGCAGGACTGCGAGCACGTCAACTTCGGCATGGTGTCGATGGAGGAAGGCACGCTTTCCACCCGGCACGGCAACGTGGTTTATCTTGAGGATGTGCTCAAAGCTGCCATTGAAAAAACGCTGGAGATCATCCGTGAAAAAAGCCCCGACCTTGAAAATAAGGAGGATGCCGCGCGCATCGTGGGCGTGGGCGCGATCATGTGGGGCGTGCTGTACAGCAGCCGCATCAAGGACACCTCCTTCTCCTGGGCAAAAGTGCTGAATTTTGACGGCGAAACCGGCCCCTACGCACAGTACACGCACGCGCGCTGCTGCTCGGTTTTACGAAAAGCCTGCGGCTACGACCGGGAGGTTGTGGATTACACCCTCCTGCGGGAAGAATCGGCGGCCGCGCTCATCAAAGCGATCGCGGCGTTGCCGGATGTTGTGAAGGCGGCGGCTGAAAAGAACGAACCGTACCTCGTGGCGCGCTCTGTGATCGACGTTGCATCCTCGTTCAATAAATTCTACTTCGAGTGCCGCATCCTTGAGGATGACCCGGCGCTCCGCGCCGCGCGCCTCGCGCTGACCGACGCAGCCCGTCAGACCATCCGCAACGGGCTTTATCTGCTGGGGCTGGAAGCTCCCGAACGAATGTAATCATACGCCGGAGATGAATATATGATCGATATCAAGCTCATCCGCAACAATCCCGACCTCGTGCGGGAAAACATCAAAAAAAAGTTTCAGCTCGACAAACTCGCCCTTGTGGATGAGGTTGCCGAACTCGACCGCGAATGGCGGGAGTCCCACACCCGCTGCGACTATTTGAGAAACCAACGCAACGTCCTCTCCAAGCAAATCGGCGGCTTTATGGCCAAAGGTCAAAAGGATGAGGCGGAGGCAGCCAAGCAGCAGGGCAAGTCCATGGCGGACGAAATGACGGCGCTTGCCGAGCGCGAAGTGATCCTTGAGGATGAAATCAGGAAGCGGATGCTCGTCATCCCCAACATCATCGACGCGTCCGTGCCTGTCGGACACGATGATGCGGAAAATGTGGAAATCGAGCGCTTCGGCGCGGCGAACGCCCCCGAATTTGAAATCCCATATCATACGGATATTATGGAGCGGCTATCCGGACTTGACCTCGACAACGCGAGGAAAACCTCCGGCAACGGCTTCTATTACCTCACGGGCGACATCGCACGGCTGCACAGCGCCATCCTCACCTATGCGCGCGACTTCATGATCGACCGCGGCTTTACCTATTGCGTGCCGCCCTTCATGATTCGCTCAAACGTGGTGACGGGCGTGATGAGCTTCAAGGAAATGGAAAACATGATGTACAAGA